>NZ_NEWI01000037.1:0-24113 GCF_002135005.1 Halorubrum sp. SD612
GTCCTCGAACCGGCGGCCGCAGTGGGGGCACTCCGGCGCCGACAGCAGTCCGAGTTCGACGCCGCCGCCGCAGTGCTCGCAGTCGGCGGTCCGCACGCCGTGGCGGTTCGCCGCCCGGGTCAGCGCGTCGACGCGCTCGCGGTCCGCGCGGTCGCGTTCGGCCGCGTCGAGCCGCCGCTTGACCCTGACGACCGCGTTCGCGACCCGCGAGAGCTTGTCGTCGATCTCGGTGAGCTTCTCCGTCGAGATCCCGTCGAGGTCCGCCTCGACGGCGTCGAGCCGGTCGCCGACGCCGCCGATCTGATCGTCGACTGCGTCGACCCGGTCGCCGAAGGCGTCCAGGCGATCGCGGACGGCGTCTAACTCGTCTACCCGCGCGTCGAGGGCGTCCAGTCGGTCGTCGAGGTCGTCGATTCGGTCCGGGGACGGCGCGTCGGCGACCGCCGCGTCGAGGCGGTCGAGCCGGGCGGTGACCTCCCCCAGCTCGTCGGCGAGGTCGTCGACCCGCGTCGCGGCCGCGCCCTCCGCCTCGCCCTCTGAGGCCGCGGACCGCGCGGCGCCGGCGGCGGGGTCGAGCGACTCCACCTCCCGGTAGAGGTCGACGAAGCGCTCGCGGAGGTCCGCGACCTTCTCGTCCAGCTCCGCGTCGAGGTCGTCGAGGCGGGCCTCGATCGCCGCCACCTCCTCGGCGTCGGGGACGTCGATCCCCTCGGACTCCGCGAGCGCGACGAGCGCGCGCTTGAGGAACTCCTCGCGGCTCACGCCGGCGTCCTCGGCCGCGGCGTCGAGCGCGGCCGCGGCCGGGTCGACGTCGCTCATCGCGGATCCTCCGTCATCTACCGCCCGTTGCGGGGCGAGGCTTAAGTAACCTGTCGCGCCGTTCTCCGGATCGATACTCGGCGGTCGTTCGGCGCGGCGGCGTCGAGGCGGCCGTTCGGCGCGGCGGCGTCGAGGCGGCCGTTCGGCGCGGCGGCGGAGGGCGCCCGCTACCGGATCTTGCGCACGTCGCTGATGTCGAACCCGCCCTCGTGGATCTCCGTTTCGAACCGAACGATGTTCTCGCTTTCCAGCCGCGAGAGGACGCCGCGGAACTCGCGGACGAACATCGTCCGGGCGCGCTGGGAGCCCCCGCTCTCCCACGCGAACTGGAGGGTTCCGCCGGCGGCGTCCATCAGGGTGCCGAGCTCGCGCTCGCGGAGCGCGTCGGTGTTCACCAACACGAGGACCAGGGCGTCCCACTCGTAGGCCGCCTTCTTCAGCCCCTTCATCACCATGGCGACGTCGCTCCAGTCGGTGTCGTCGGAGGCCATCGAGACGAGGTCGGTGACGGAGTCGATACAGACGAGGCTCCCCTCCCCGTGTTCCGAGAGGTAGTCGCCGAACGCGGTGAGCACGTCCTCGTACTCGCCGCGCTCGCCGAGCTCGGTGATCGAGGCCGTCTCCGTCTCGTACCAGTCGCGCGGCACCGGCGACAGCTGGAAGTACTCCGGCGAGAGGTCCCGGAAGGAGATCTCGTCGACCGCGGCGTCGACGATTTCCTCGGCCATCGTGTACCCCATCTCCCGGGTGATCGCCCCGGTGTCGGCGGTGAAGGAGAGGTAGTGGACCGACTCGGGCAGCGAGGCGTCGGCGTCGACGTCGCCGTAGTACAGGTCGAACAGCTCCTCGTCGGCGTCCGCCAGCGCGTTCATCGCGGCGCTGGTGTACGCGAACTCCCGGGCGCCGGCGCCCGCCTCGCCCGCGAGCAGCACGACGCTGCCCGACGGCGCGCCGCCCCCGAGGATCGAGTCGAGGCGCGCGACGCCGAACGGAACACTGGACATGGGTTACGCCCCGTCGCCGCGCGGCTTAGTGTTACCCCTCTCCGGGCCGACCGACAGCAGTTCCGCCCCGTTCCCGGCGTCGGTCCGCGCCCCCTCGTTCGAGGCCCGGACGACCGACACCTCGCCGCCGACGCCGGCGGCGTCGAGCGCGCGCTCGCCGGCCTCGGCCGCCGCGTCCGCGTGCGCCGCGTCGGTGACGCCGTAGACGGTCGGCCCCCACGAGGACTGCCCGGCGCCGAACACCGACGCGGCCCCCGACAGGGAGTCGACGACCTCCCCCACGGGCGGCCGGTACACCCCGCCCTGCTCGTCGGCGTACCACGCCCCGTTAAGCCGGCCGATCTCGGCGACAGCGGCGCCGAACGCCTCCGCGTTCCCCGACGCGACCGCGGGGAGGGCGCGCCGGGTGACGATGCCGGCGATGCGGTCGGCGAGTCCCGGCTCCGCGCGCTCGACCGCGGTCCGCATTGCGTCGTCCTCCGCCGCGCCGTTCCGACCGGCGGCCGCCTCGGGCGCGACGAGCAGGAAGCGCCAGTCGTCCGGGACGGCGTGGCGTGCGGCCACCGGCGGCACGGTCCACTCGCCGTTCGCGGGGCGGTCGGTGGTGAAGCGCGCGGTGGGGTGGCCGGCGTCGAGGACGAACCCCCCGTCCTCGAACGTCGCGACGCCGACGCCGGAGCGCCCGCCGCGGCCGAGCGCCGGGGCGCGCTCGCGCACTCTGGCGGGCAGGTCGTACGCGGCCGCGACCGCCGCGAGCGTCGCCGCCGCCAGTTGCGTCCCGCTGCCGAGTCCGGCGTGACGGGGGAGCGACTCGCGGACCGTAACGCGGGCGCCGTCGACCCCGAGCAGATCGACCGCCGCGGTCGCGTAGCCGCGGACGTCGTCGCGCACGCTCGGCGACGAATCGCTCGACTCCGACGGCGTCCCCGCCGCTTGCTCGACCGCCACGCGCACCGCCGGGGCCGGTTCCGCGTCGACGACGACGCGGGGGCTGTCGAGCCCGACGCCGAGCGCGCCGTACAGGCGCTCGTGCGAGAGGCTGAGGTTACAGAAGCCGAAGTGGAGCCGCGCCCCGGCGCTCACGCGTGCCATCTCGCCTTCGGCTTGGGGCGCGACAAATAAAGGGCCCGTGACGGTGGCGGGAGTTGCCTCGGTGTCCGCCTGAGCCGCGCCGCGCGAACGGGGACCGAGCCGTCTCGGTCGCCGAGGCGGCCGAACTGGTGCGCTTTTGAACGCGGGGGACCTCGGTCCGGGTATGACCGAAACGCTCAGGCTCGCGACCCGCGGGTCGGACCTGGCCCTCCGGCAGGCCGAGACCGTCCGCGAAGCGCTGTCGAGCCGGCGCCGCGACGTCGAACTCCGGCAGGTGGAGACGCGCGGCGACCAGATCCCCGACGAACTGATCCACCGCCTCGGGAAGACAGGCGCGTTCGTGCGCGCCCTCGACGAGGAGGTGCTCGCCGGCGACGCCGACCTCGCGGTCCACTCGCTGAAGGACCTCCCCACCGAGGAGATGGCGGAGCTCGTCGTCGCCGGCGTCCCCGAGCGGGCGCCCTCCGGCGACGTGGTCGTCCAGCCGGAGGGACTCGGGATCGAGGACCTCCCCGCGGGCGCCGTCGTCGGCACCGGCTCGCTCCGCCGCGGGGCGCAGATCCAGGCGGCCCGCCCCGACCTCACCGTCGAGCCGATCCGGGGCAACGTCGACACGCGGCTGGAGAAGCTGCTCGCGCCCGGCCTCCAGGCCGAACACGAGCAGCGCCTGATCGCGTCGGGCGAGGAGAATGCCCTGACGGCGGAGGCCGACGAGGGCGGCGACGAGAACGCTGACGACACGGACGACGAGGATACCGACGGCGACGAGGTCGACGAGGAGTTCGACGAGACCGTCGAGGAGTGGTTCGACTCGCTGTCCGACCTCGAACGCGACGCGATGGAGCGGAAGGTCGAGACCGAGTACGACGCCGTCGTCCTCGCGGAGGCCGGCCTACGCCGCTCGAACCTCTTCTACGAGGTGGAGACGACACGGCTCCCGCGAGAGGAGTACGTCCCTGCGGCGGGGCAGGGGGCCATCGCCGTCACCGCGAGCGACCCCGACGTGATCAAGGCGGTCCGTAAGGCGGTCGACCACCCGCGGACCCGCGTCGCGGTCACCGTCGAGCGGACGATCCTCGGCGAGCTCAACGGGGGCTGCGTCGCGCCGATCGGCGTCTCCGCGATGGTTCAGGGCGAGCACGTCCACGTCAGAGCGCGGGTGCTGTCGACCGACGGCACCGAGGAGGTGGCCGACACCCGCGACCTCCCGATCCGGTCACACGCGACGGCCGCCGCCGAGTTTGCCGCCGACCTCGCGGACCGCGGGGGGGACGAGCTGATAGCCGAGGCCCGCGAGGAGGCCGACGCCGATGAGTGACGACGGCGCCGGCGCGGGCTCCGGAGCGAACGCGGACGAACCCCCGACGCGTCGGCGCGACGACGGCGTCGGCACCGTCTTCCTCGTCGGGTCCGGCCCGGGCGACCCGGACCTGCTCACGGTGAAAGCGAAGCGACTGATCGAGTCGGCCGACGTGGTCCTTCACGACAAGCTCCCGGGCCCGGAGATCCTCGGCGAGATCCCCGAGGCGAAGCGCGAGGACGTGGGGAAACGCGCCGGCGGCGAGTGGACGCCGCAGGAGTACACCAACCGGCGCATGGTCGAGCTGGCCCGCGAGGGGAACCGCGTCGTCCGACTGAAGGGCGGCGACCCGTTCGTCTTCGGCCGCGGCGGCGAGGAGGCCGAACACCTCGCCGAGGTCGGGATTCCCTTCGAGGTCGTCCCCGGCGTCACCTCGGCCATCGCGGGGCCCTCCGTGGCCGGGATCCCCGTGACCCACCGCGACCACGCCTCCTCCGTCTCCTTCGTCACGGGCCACGAGGACCCGACGAAAGACGAGTCCGCCGTCGACTGGGAGGCGCTGGCGGCGACCGCCGGCACCATCGTCGTGCTGATGGGCGTCGGGAAGCTGCCGGCGTACACGGCCGAGCTCCGCGACGCCGGCCTCGACGGCGACACGCCCGTCGCGCTCGTCGAGCGCGCGACGTGGCCCGACATGCGCGTCGCGACCGGCACGCTCGATACGATCGTCGACGCCCGCGACGAGGCGGGGATCGAGCCGCCCGCGATCACCGTGATCGGCGACGTTGCCGCGACCCGCGACCGCGTCGTGACCTTCCTCGAGAACGCCGGCCCCGCACCGGTCCGGCCGGCGACGGAGGGAGACGACGACGGGTCGGTCGGAGGTGACGAGACGTGAGCGAAGACGGGGGTGGTCGCCCGCGCGTGGCCGTCTTCCGGCCGGACGACGAGCGGATCGAGGCGGCCGTCGAGCTGCTCCGGTCGCTCGGCGCGGAGCCGGTCGCCGACCCGATGCTCGAAGTCGAGCCGACGGGCGCCGTCCCAGCCGACGCGCCGCTCGTCGTGTTCACGAGCAAGACCGGCGTCGAACTTGCCGCCGAGGCGGGCTGGGAGCCGGGGGACGCCGACCTCGCGGCCATCGGCCCGACGACCGCCGCGGCCGCCCGCGACGCGGGGTGGACGGTCGCCGTCGTCCCGGAAGAGTACACCTCCGCGGGCCTCGTCGCGGCGCTCGAACCGCGCGTCGCGGGCGAGCGCGTGACGGTCGCCCGCTCCGATCACGGCAGCGACGTCCTCCTCGACGGGCTCCGCGAGGCCGGCGCCGAGGTGACCGAGACCGTCCTGTATCGGCTCGCGCGGCCGGCCGCCGCGGGCGACTCCGCGGAGCTGGCCGCCGCGGGCGACCTCGACGCGGCGGCGTTCACCTCCTCGCTCACGGTCGACCACTTCCTCGCGGCGGCCGCCGACCGCGGGGTCGAGGAGGCGGCGCGCGCCGGACTGGGGGACGCGGTCGTCGGCGCCATCGGCCCGCCGACGGCCGAGACCGCGGCCGACCGCGGCGTCGACGTCGACGTCGTTCCCGACGCGGCGTCGTTCGAGTCGCTCGCGGCCGCGGTCGTCGACGCGGCCGGCAAAGCGTCGACCGCCGCGTCCGGCGACGGTCCGCGCTGACCCCGCGGTCGCGTGACTGAAGCGGAACGACAGCGGCGCGGCCGCGTCGAGGCGGCCGTCGCGGCCGCCGAATATCCGGAGCGAAAACGCGAGGCGGCGTCGGGGTTTCTCGTCGCTTCGGCTCGCTCGCGGGTAACGACGCGGTCGCGTCCCGATTCGGCCGCAAAAATACCACTCGTGATATTCGGGAGCGCGGATTTATTATCGGGAACGTGGTATCGGGTGCCATGGAACCGAGCGAGCGCTGGCTGCTGCGGGTCGAGGACGATATCCTCGTCGTCGAGTTCCCACACGGGACTGGGCTGAGCCCCGCAGACGGCGAGGCGCTGCTCGACCGCTGGCGGAGCGCGACCGACCCCGACGATGTCGACGCGATCGTGATCGTCGTGCGGACGAGCAGGCCGTGTTCGGATGCCGGCCGGCGCGCGCTCCGCGAGTCGGCGCAGATAGCGGTCGCCCGCGGCGTCGACCGCTTCGCCGTCGTCGGGCAGCGCTCGAAGCGGCGGTACCTCAAGCGGACCATCGACGTCGAGGGCGTCGACACCGAGGCGTTCAACGACGACGACGCCGCGATACAGTGGGCGAGGAGCCCGTCCGCGACCGCATCGTCGGTCGGGACCTCCTCGTAGTTAGCTTCCGGTCTCGGTCCCGTTCTCCGCGTCGTCCGTCTCGTTACCACCGGTGGCGTCGCCGTCATCGGAGTCGTCGGTCGTCTCCCCGTCGTCGCTCTCCTCGCCGCCGCCCTCTTCACCGTCTTCGTCCGCCTCTGACTCTTCGACGTCGTCGTCGCCGTCCTCGTCTTCGTCGATCTCGTTGACCTCGACGTCGCGGCCCGCGACCCCGCTGCCCGAGATCACGGGTTTGAGGATGTAGCCGTTGTTCTTGCCGCGCTTGACGACGTTGATATCGAAGACGAAGCTGACCGGCTCGTCGGGGGTGACCTCGAACCCGTTCGTGATCTGGAGCCTCTCGCTCGGGAGCTTCACGTCGACCTCGCCGCCGTCGACGATCCCCTCGATAGCGGAGACCGCCAGTTCGATCTTCTCGTAGTCCCCGGCCGGGAGCTCGCCGTCGAAGACGGCGATCGCGTCCTCGTCGATCACCTGCGTGAGGTCGACCGTCGCGCCGTCGAGGTCGACGACCCTGAAGCCGCGGTCCTCGCCCTCATCCGCGTCGTCTTCCTCGTCGTCGTCTCCTTCGGTGTCTTCCTTGTCGTCTCCGCTCTCGTCTCCTGCCACGTCGTCCCCCTCGTCCTCGTCGTCCGGCGTTCCGTTGGGGGACCCGTCGTCACCGTCGGTGTCGGTGACGTTCTCGCCGGCGTCGTCCTCGTTTTCATCTCCGTCTTCGTCGTCCTCGTCCTCGCCGTCACCAGCCTCGAACACGCGGGCTCGGTCGAGGGTCACGTCCAGCCGGTCGAAGTCGTCGATGTCGGCCGGGGTGTCGCTGATGAGGAGCCGGAAAGTGCCGGTTAGCGGTTCCGAGCCGTCCGAGCCGTCGGAGCCGTCCGAGCCGCCAGACGACGGGGGCGATTCGCCGCCGGTACAGCCGGCGAGGAGCGTCGCGCTCGCGCCGGCGCCGACGGCGACGAACTCGCGTCGGCCGAGGCCGCCGGTGGCCGCGTCGGCCGGTCGGTCGTCGTCTGTCGGCTGCGATCCGTCGTCGTCTGCCGTCCGCGATCGGTCCGTCATGGTGATTCGACGGACGGGCCGCGGACGGGTATAAACGAGAGATACTCCGGTCGGATTTACGCCGATAAAGCCGATTTTAGCGGGTATCGCGGTGGTTTACGGTGAGCGGCCCGCTCTCGCCGGCGGACCTACGGTTTGGCCGTGTCGATGCCGGCCTGCTCGACCACACGCTCCGCGTGTCGCGTCGCGCGCTGGCGGACCGTCGCCGCGTCGACCCCGACGTGCTCGCCGTTCGCGTACCGGACCTCACCGTCGACCATGGTGAAGGTCACGTCGTCGCCGTGGGCCGCGTACACGAGGTGCGAGAGGGGGTCGTGGACCGGCGTCGCGCGCGTCAGGTCGGTCGTGATCCCGATTACGTCGGCGTGGTGCCCCTCGCGCAGCGCGCCGAGGCGGTCGAAGCCGGCGGCGCGGGCGCCGTGTTCGGTCGCCATCTCCAGCACGGTCGACGCGGGGAGCCTCGTGGGATCGCGGGCGTTGACCTTGCCGAGGAGGCTCGCCTGTCGCATCTCGGTGAAGGGGTCGAGCGTGTTGTTACACGGCGGGCCGTCGTTGCCGAGCGCGACCGTCATCCCGCGGTCGAGGTAGTCCTGAACCGGGGCGATCCCCGAGGCGAGCTTCATGTTCGAGGAGGGGCAGTGGGTGACGACCGTGTCGGTCTCGGCGAGCACCTCGCGCTCGCGCTCGTCGGTGTGGACGCAGTGGGCGAGCGTCACGTCCGGCCCAGTCAGCCCGACCTCGTCGAGCCAGAGGATGTTCCGCTTTCCGGTGTCGGCCTCGACCGTCTCGATCTCGTCCTCGTTCTCGCTGGCGTGGGTGTGGATCGTCACGCCGTCGTACCGGTCAGCCAACTCGCGGCAGCCGCGCAGGCAGGCCTCCGTACAGGTGACGGCGAACCGCGGGGTGACCGCGTACCGGACGCGCCCGCCTGCGGCCCCGTGGTACTCCCGGATGAGCGCCTCGCTCTCCGCGAGCGCGGCGTCGGTCTCCTCCAAGAGGCCGTCCGGCGAGTCGCGGTCCATCAGGACCTTCCCGAGCCGCGCGCGGATCCCGGTCTCGATCGCGGCTTCGAACGCCTCGTTCGCGTGGTTCACCGAGAGGTGGTCGACGACGGTCGTCGTGCCCGACTCGAGACACTCCAAGTAGCCGAGTTCGGCGGCCGCGCGGGTGGCCTCGGCGTCCATCGCGGCCTCCATCGGCAACACCGCGTCGAACAGCCAGTCGAGGAGGGCGGCGTCGTCCGCGATCCCCCGCCCCAGCGACTGGACGGAGTGGACGTGGCCGCCGACGAGGCCGGGCGCGACGAGGTCGAACGCGCGGCGCTCGTGGTCGGGGTAGCGGTCGCGGAGCGCGGCCTCCTCGCCGACCGCGGCGATCGTGTTCCCCTCGACGACGACGGCGCCCTCGGGGATGACGGTCTCGGAGTCGGCGACGACGGTTCCGGCGATCAGCATGTCCGTCCGTTCCTGACGGTCGACCGTGAAGAGGCTGTCCGTTCGCGACCCCCGGCCCGATCAGTTCGAAACCGACGAGCGTGCGATCGCCGAGGCGGCGAGTCCGGCGGCGGGAGCGACGAGACGTTCGGCGCAGTCGAGCGGTCGCCGCGTGTCGCTATCAACGTCGGAACGGTCGCAAGCGGGGTTCGCGGTCTGACGGTCGCTCGTCGCTACGCCCGCCACACGGGCTCAGTTATCATAGATCGTCGCGCGGCCCGAGACCGCGTATTTAAACGCCGCGGCCCTGGAGCTGCTCTTCTTCGGCCATGTCTTCGTTGGACTGACCCTTCATCCCCTTGCCGCTGCCGCTCGCGATCCGGGCGAGCTCCTCGGGGTCGTCCCAGTTGTTGACGGCCTCGACGATCGAGGTGCCCATCGCCTCGGGGTCCTCCGCGCCGAAGACGCCGGAGCCGACGAAGATGCCGTCGCAGCCGTGGTACATCATCAGCGCGGCGTCGGCCGGCGTCGCGATGCCGCCGGCGGCGAAGTTGACGACCGGGAGCCGCTCGGCCTCGGCGGTCTCGTGGACCAGATCGCGCGGTGCGCCGTGTTCGCGGGCCCACTTCTCGCGCTCCTCGTGGTTGAGGCCGGTGAGCGTCCGGATCTGGTTTTTGATCGTGCGCTGGTGTTTGACGGCCTGGTTCACGTCGCCCGTGCCGGCCTCGCCCTTCGTCCGGATCATCGCCGCGCCCTCGTTGATGCGGCGGAGCGCCTCCGGCAGGTTCCGGGCCCCGCAGACGAACGGGGACGTGAAGTCGCGCTTGTCGGTGTGGTACTCGTCGTCGGCGGGCGTGAGCACCTCGGACTCGTCGATCATGTCGATCCCGAGCGCCTCCAGGATCTCCGCCTCCTTGCGGTGGCCGATCCGCGATTTCCCCATCACCGGGATCGACACCTCGTCGATGATCTCGGGGACGCGCTCGGGGTCGGGCATCCGGGCGACGCCGCCGCGCTTCCGGATGTCGGCCGGGACGTGTTCGAGGACCATCACGGCGACCGCGCCGGCGTCCTCCGCGATGCGGGCCTGCTCGCGGTTGACGACGTCCATGATCACGCCGCCCTTCTGCATCTGCGCGAAGCCGCGCTTGACCAGCTCGGTCCCCCGCTTCAGCTCCTCCAGATCCGTGGCCTCTGGCATGAATATAGCTTGGGTCGCCGGCCACTTAACGGGTCGCTTTCGGGCGGATGGACGGGCGAGCGCGCCGTTCAGTCGCGATCGGAAGCGCGGTCCGTCGCGGCCGCGCTCCGCGCTCGCGCGTCGCCACCGCAACCGCGAAGTCTCCCTGCCGTCTACGCCGCGAGCGTGACGACCGGAGCCATCCTCGCCGGCGGCCGCTCGACGCGCTTCGGCGACGCGGACAAGGCGGTGGCGCCGATCGCCGGGACCCCCATGATCCGTCGGGTCGCGGACCGGCTCGCGGGGACCGACGACCCGGTCCCGCCCGGCGCCGACCGCGCGAGCGGCGGCGACCCCGTCGTCGACGAACTCGTCGTCAGCTGCCGCCCGGGCCAGCGCGAGGCGATCGCCGACGCGCTGGCCGCGGTCCCGCTGTCCGTCCGCTGGGCGCTCGACGAGGCGCCGGACCGCGGCCCGCTGGCGGGGATCCGGAACGCCTGCCGGGCGGCAACCGACCCCTACGCCGTCGTCGTCGCCTGCGACATGCCGTTCGTCGACCCGGGCTTCCTCGCCCACCTCCGCGAGGCGGTCGCGGGCGCGGAGGCCGCGGTCCCACGGCTCGACGGGCGGTGGTACCAGACGACGCAGGCGGTCTACGCGACGGAGCCGGCCGCGGTCGCCTGCGACCGCGCGCTCGGTCGCGGCGACCGGAAGGTGCTGGCGCTGGTGGACCGGCTGGACGAGGTCGTCGTCGACGACGCGGCGATCCGCTCGCTGACGACCGACCGCACGTTCACCAACGTCAACACGCGGTCCGACCGCGACGACGCGGAGCGGGCGGTCGCCGCCGCGCTCGACGCGGCGTGAGGCGCTCGGCCGGCGGTCACTCCTTCAGCACTTCGTATGCCTCGTTGAGCTGCTTGAAGTCCTCCTCGTCGCCGTCCTCGCCGTCCGGGTGGAGCCGCTTCGCGCGCTCTCGGTACCGCCGGCGAACCGTCTCGCCGTCGGCCGTGCGGTCGAGGCCGAGGGTCTCGTACGCCTCCCGTTCGCTCATCCGGTCGGCCGCGGGCGCGCGGTCACTGGGGTCCCCACCCCCGGCTCCGCCGGGACCGCGAGCGCCGGCCCGTCGGCCGCGCGCGCTCCGACCGCCGTCGGTCCCGGCGGCGCGGTACGCGCGCTCTCGGTTGGCCTCGGCGCGGGCGCGCTGTCTCGCGCGCTCGCGCTCAGTCGGTCCCGCCCGCTCGGCGGACCGCCGGGCCTGGTCGTCGAGGCGTCCGCTGGCGTGGTACCAGAGGAAGTACGAGACGGCGCCGAACGGCAGCGCGAGCGCTAACGCGATCGGGTGGAGGACGATCCCCGCGATCACGAGCAGCGCCGTCATGCCGACGAACGCCCCGGCGAGCACCACGACGATCGTTCGGTTCGTCACGGCCGTACTGGGGGACGGAGGACCGTAAGAGTCCCGACGGCGGCCGTCCGGCGAGGCGGGGGTCACGTCGGGGGCGGCGTTCGCGTCGCCCGCCGCCTCCGCTCGCTCCCTCGCGGCCCCACTCGCTTGCCGCTCCTCGCCTCCGCACCGTTTATCACCGCGGCCGCCCGGGTACGGCGTATGGAACCGGCGGACAGGGAGACGGTGACGGGGCTACCGCCCGGGATCGCCGCCGCACGCGAGGATCTCACGCCGATGCTCTCGCAGTACGCCGACCTCTGTGCCGCCCACGGGGACGCCGTCGTCCTGTTTCAGGTCGGCGACTTCTACGAGGCGTTCTGCGAGGCGGCCGAGACCGTGGCCCGCGTCTGCGAGGTGACGCTGACCGAGCGGTCCGACTCGACCGGCGACTACCCGATGGCCGGGATCCCGATCGACAACGCGGCCCCCTACCTCGAGTCGCTACTCGACGCGGGCTACCGCGTCGCGCTCGGCGACCAGGTCGAGGACGCTGAGCAGGCGTCGGGGCTCGTCGACCGCGCCGTCACCGAGGTGATCACGCCCGGGACCGTCGTCGAGGACGACCTCCTCGAGTCGGGGACGACGAACTACGTCGCGGCGGTGGCGGCCGAAGACGACGACTCCGCCGAGACGACCGTCGGGCTCGCCGCGGTCGACGTCTCGACCGGCGAGTGCCTCGTCACGTCCGGCGGTCCGGACGCGGTCGCGGGCGAACTCGACCGGATCGCCCCGGCCGAACTCATCGCGGGGCCGGACGCGCCGGCCTTCGAGCCGAGCGACGCGGAGCGCGGGTGGACGACGCACGACTACGACGCCGGCGCCTTCGACCGCCGGACGGCGACCGAGCGGCTGGAGCCGTACCTCCCCGCGCCCGAGCGGCGCTTCGACGCCGACGCGGAGCTGCGGGCGGCCGGCGCGGTGCTGGCGTACGCCGAGTACACGCAGGGCGACGACGGCCCGCTGTCGTACGTCACCAGAATCCGGCGCTACGACCCCCGCGACCGACTCCGGCTCGACGCCGCCGCCCAGCGCAGCCTCGAGCTGTTCGAGAACCGCGGGCTCGGCGCGAGCGACACGCTGTTCGACGCGCTCGACGAGACGAACTGCGCGCTCGGGCGACGGTGTCTGGAGCGCTGGCTCCGGCGCCCGCTCGTCGACGCGGACGCGATCCGGAGCCGCCACGACGCGGTCGGCGAACTCGCCGACCGGAGCCTCGCTCGCGAGGGGGTCGCCGACGCGCTCGCGACCGCCTACGACCTCGAACGGCTGGTGAGCCGCGTCTCGCGGGGGCGGGCCGACGCCCGCGACCTGCGCTCGCTCCACCGGACGCTCGCCGTCGTCCCCGACCTGAAGGCGACGCTGGCGGGCGCGGAGGGAGAGGAACGCCCCACCACCGACGACCCCGCCCTCCCCCGAACCGAGCACCTCCGCGACCTCGGTGACCGGCTCGACGAGCTGGCCGGGGTCCGCGGGCTGATCGACGACGCGATCGCGACCGATCCGCCACAGGAGATCACCGAGGGCGGGGTGATCCGCGAGGGGTTCGACGGCGACCTCGACGACCTGCGCGCCACCGAGCGCGAGGGCCGCGAGTGGGTCGCGGATCTGGAGGCGAGCGAGCGCGAACGCACCGGGATCGACTCGCTGTCCGTCGGCCACAACCAGGTCCACGGCTACTACATCGAGGTGACGGACGCGAACCTCGACCGCGTCCCCGACGACTACCGGCGTCGGCAGACGCTGAAGAACAGCGAGCGCTACGTCACGCCGGAGCTGAAGGAGCGCGAAGAGGAGATCGTCGGGGCCGCAGAGCGCGCGGACGCGCTGGAGTACGAGCTGTTCGTCGACGTCCGCGAGCGCGTCGCGGCCGAGACCGAGCGGATCCAGGCCCTCGCCGACGCGCTCGCCGAACTCGACGCGCTGGCGTCGCTCGCCGCGGTCGCGGTCGAACACGACTACGTCCGGCCCGAACTGCGGGAGGGCGTCGACGAGTCCCCCGACGCGGACGGGGCGGCCACCGCGGGCGTCGAGATCGAGGGCGGCAGACACCCGGTCGTCGAGCGGGCCGAGGACGCGTTCGTCCCGAACGACGCGGACCTCCCGCGCGGCTCCGTCGCCGTGATCACCGGGCCGAACATGAGCGGGAAATCGACGTACATGCGGTCGGTCGCGCTCGCCGTCGTGCTCGCGCAGACGGGGTCGTTCGTTCCAGCGCAGGCCGCCACGCTCCCCGTCTTCGACCGGGTGTTCACCCGCGTCGGGGCCTCCGACGACATCGCGGGCGGCCAGTCGACGTTCATGCGAGAGATGAGCGAGCTGACGGAGATCCTCCACGACGCCGGCCCCGACTCGCTCGTCCTCCTCGACGAGGTCGGCCGGGGCACGGCCACGACCGACGGGCGCGCCATCGCCCGCGCGGCCGCCGAGTTCCTCCACGACGAGCTGGGCGCGACCGCGCTCTTCGCGACGCACTACCACGGGCTCACCGACCTCGCCGACGAGCGAGAGCGCGTCTTCAACCTCCACTTCACCGCCACCCGGGAAGACGGCGACGTTACCTTCCTCCACCGGGTCGTGCCGGGCGCCTCGTCGTCGTCGTACGGCGTCGAGGTGGCGGAGCTCGCCGGGGTCCCGGGGGCGGTCGTCGACCGCGCCCGCGACCTCGTCGCCGCAGAGGAGGCGGACCGGTGGCGGGCGCCGAGCGGAGCCGGACGCGAGGACGCGGTCGACCCGGCGGACCGGTCGGGCGAGGGCGAGGCAGAGGGCGACCGGGACGGCGACGCGTCGCTGCGCGAGTTCCTCGCGGAGGAGGCGTCGGAGGACGGCAGCCGATCCGGGTCCGAGGCGGACACCCCGCCCGAAAGCGAGCGGGCGGAGCCGACGGGCGGCGACGACGACAGGCCTGCCGCCGGCGCGCCCCCCGGCCTCGCCGCGGAGCTTCGCGACCTCGATCTGGCGCGGATGACGCCGATCGAGGCGCTGAACGCCCTCCACGACCTCCAGTCGCGAGTCGACGATGACGGGTGAGCGAGACGGCGAGCGCGGCCGGTCGGGTACCGGTGATCGGTCCAAGAGCGAGAGTCGCGTCCGTCGGCTTGACCCGGCGACCGTCGACCGGATCGCGGCCGGCGAGGTCGTCACTCGACCCGCCCGCGTCGTCGGCGAACTCGTTGACAACGCGCTCGACGCGGGCGCCTCGCGGATCGGCGTCGCGGTCGACGGCGACGGCACCGACCGGATCCGCGTCGCGGACGACGGTCGGGGCATGGCCCGCGCGGACGCGGCCCGGGCCGTCGAGCGCCACGCGACGAGCAAGCTGGCGCCCGACGGCGACCCGGTGGGCGTCCCGTCGCTGGGGTTCCGCGGCGAGGCGCTCGCGGCGATCGCCGAGGCCGCCCGGCTGGAGGTCGTCACGAGTTCCGGCGACGAGGTCGGCACCCGCGTCGTCGTCGACGGGACCGCCGACCGGGGGAACCGGTCGAGCGCGTCCGACTCGACCGACGGTGTCAGCGTCGAACCCGCGGGCCGCGCCCGCGGGACGACGGTCCTCGTCGAGGACCTGTTCGCGACCCGGCCGGCGCGTCGGGAGTCACTCGCGGGGGCGAACGCGGAGTTCGCGCGGATCTCCTCGCTCGTCGCCGACTACGCGCTGGCGAACCCGTCGGTGGCGTTCACGCTCGACCACGACGGGTCGACGACGCTGTCGACGCCGGGGACCGACCGCACGGACGCGCTGCTCGGCGTGTACGACCGCGACACCGCGAGCCGGTCGACGACGGTGGCCGCGAGCGTCGACGCGCCGCCCGGCGGTGAGGGTGACGCGGACGCCGTCGGCGTCGAGGTCTCGGCCACGCTGGCGTACCCGTCGATCACCCGGTCCTCCCGCGATCACGTCCGCGTCTCGGTGAACGGCCGCCCGGTCCGGAACGACCGGCTCGCGGCCGCGGTCCGCGACGGCTACGGGCGGCTCCTCCCCGACGGCCGCGAGCCGGTGGCCGCGGTCGACGTGTCGCTGCCGCCCGCTCGGGTCGACCCGAACGTCCACCCGGCGAAGCGGGAGGTGGGGCTCCGCGACGCCGACGCGGTCGCCGACGCGGTCGCGTCGGTCGTCGAGGACGCGCTCACCGGCGCGGACCTCCGGCGGGCCGCGGACGTCGCCACCGACCTCGACGGCGCCCTCGATCCGGTCGGCGCGGACGACGGCTCGCGGCCCGGCGCGTTCGCCGACGCCGTGCCGATAGGCACCTTCCGCGACCTGTACGTCCTCGTCGAGGCCGGCGACGAGCTCCTCGTGATCGACGGCCACGCGGCCCACGAGCGGGTGAACTACGAGCGGCTGGCCCGCGCGTTCGACGGCGAGCCGGTGCCGACGGCCCCGCTCGACCCGCCCGCGACCGTCTCGCTGTCGACCGACGAGGCGGCGGCCGCGAGGGCGCACGCGGACGACCTCGCCGCGCTCGGCTTCGAGACCGAGGCGTTCGGCGGCGGCACGCTTCGCCTCCGGACTGTCCCGGCGCCGTTCGGCCGGACCGCCGACGCCGACGCCTTCCGCGACGCGCTCGCCGCGCTCGTCGGGGCGGACCCGGGGACGGCGCGAGACGCCCGCGACGACCTGCTCGCGGACCTGGCGTGTCACCCGTCGCTGAAGCGCGGCGAGTTCTCGGACCTCGCTCGCGACGACCTCCGGGGGCTGCTCGACCGTCTCGGCGAGTGCGACCGCCCGTACGCCTGTCCGCACGGCCGGCCGACCGTCCTCTCGGTCGACGAGGAGACGGTCGCGGCCGGGTTCGGTCGGGACCGCTGAGCCGCGAGGCCGGTCGCCCCGCGGCGAGGCGGTCGACAGTACCGACCGATATCTATTAACGCGATGGGACCGGGGATACTCGCATGGGAGAGCGGACCGAAGTGACGCGGGGGTCGCTGCCCGCGGAGCGGTCGGCCGGCCGGTTCTCGGGGCCGGACGGCTTCCGCGACCTCGTCGAGCGACTGCTCGCGTGGCTTCGGAAGCGACGCGCGTCGAGCTTGGAGAGCGTCTCGGCGGCGACGACGATGCGGAACGTCGTCGACGCGGACGCGCTCGCCGAGGAGACGCCGCCGAAGTGGAGCGTCCTCCACGACGTGGTCACCTACGGCGCGGACTCGCTCACGGACGTGCTCGTCTTCCGTCACGGCCCCACGAGACAGGACCTCGTGGTGATGCCGGAGCGGAACACCGACCCCGAGGGCGAGGTCAGCTTCTACCACGCCGACCGCACGAAGGGGGCGCGCCACCTGCTCTCGATCGGCGCGGACTCGCTGACCGCGGCGCTCAGTTACGTCTTGGACAAGATCGAGCGGTTCGAGCGGCTGTTCACCGGCCGCGGGTCGGAGCTGCCGAGCGGCTACACCGGTCCGTCCGACCGGTAGGGGGGTCCGGCGGGTAGCAGAAGGGGCCAGACGGGTAGCGGGAGCGCCGCCGCGGCGCGTCAGGCCGGTCGGTCTCGCGACCGCCCGTCGCCGTTTTCGTCGGTCTGTTCGACGCGTTCGACCGTGTCGTCAGCCGCCGCCTTCTCCGGCGGGTACGAGACGGTCCGCTGCGGGTAGGGGATCGAGATGCCGGCGTCCGCGAACCGCTCTTGGATCCGCTCGACGGCGAGCGCCTTCGAGCGCCACCGCGCCTGCGGGGTCGGCGGGTCGATCCAGAACCGGAGGTCAAGCAGGATCGCCGAGTCGCCGAATCCGGACGGGATCGCGTACGGCTGGGGGTTGTTCGCGATGACGCCGATGTTCTCTAAGACATCCTCGGCGATCTCGCTGGCCTCGTCCGGGTCGTCGTCGTAGCCGATCCCGACCTCCATGTGGATCCGGAGGCGCCCCTCCCGGCTCCGGTTGGTGATCGCCTGGTTGGCGACGAGGTCGTTTGGCACCACGACGTACTCCCCGTCGAAGTTGCGCATGTGGGTGTTCATGATCGTGATGTCGGTGACGAACCCCTCCTCGTCGCCGATCGCCACCCAGTCGCCGATCTCGAAGGGGCGGGCGAACATCAACACGAAGCCGGCGATGAGCGAGCCCAGCGTCTGCCGGGCCGCCATCCCGAGGACGATCCCGAGGAACCCAGCCCCGACGAGGAGGCCGCCGAGGTTCACGCCCCAGATGCCGAGGACGGTTATCAGCGCGAGCACGAGCAGGCCGACCTGTGCGAGCCGGGTGAGCAGCTGTTCCTGGTGGGCGGTGATCCGGTCGCTGTCCGCCGACAGCTCGCCGACGTACGTCTCCACCACGTCGCTGACGACGTACGCACCGCCGAGCAGCAGCGCCGAGGCGATCACCTGTCCGCCGACCCGGGCGGCGTTCTCCACGAGCGGCAGCACCGCGACCACGAGTGCGAACCGGCCCCACAGCGTCAGCACGGCGACGCCCGCGAGCGCGAACAGCGCGAGCTGTAGGAGTCCGACCGCGAGCCGCAGGAGGAACGACGCGGGGATCCCCTCCCGCAGCGTCTCCACCGCGCCCTCCGTCGACTCCGACAGCCGCTCGTCGAGGAGCCGCCCGACCCAGTCGGTGACGGTCTGCTCGCCGGCGCGGACCGCCCGCGGCAGCAGCAGCCAGCCGACGCCGAGCGTCGCAAGGGCGATGGCCGCGGTGACCGCCAGCCGCCCCTCCGTGCTCGATACGTCGCTCAACACCGCGCCGATCCGCGTTCCCAGTCCGCCTATCACGGTCTGACGTTCGCCGCCGCTCGGTTAACGGATCCGACGCGAGTCTCAGCGGAGAGAATCGGCACGACCGCTGCGGGGAAGGAGCCCGCGACTGCCCTGCTCCCGGTCACCGGCCGCGTCGGAGCTCTTCGATCAGCTGTTCGATGAGCGTCGACTGCCGGTCCAGGCGCTCGGACTGCGCCTCAACCGTGCGCCGCAGCGCGGCGACCTCGCTCGCGAGGTCCGCGTCCTCGACGCCGGCGCTCTCGAACGGCGAGCCGTCGAACGCGTCGTCGTCCGGGACGACGCCGTCGGTCTCGCCGTCCGCCGCGACCGCTTCCTCGCCGACCGCCGCGGGCTCGCCTCCGGCCCCTCGCTCGGCGCCTTCCGCCGGGGCTTCGGGCGCGTCGCCGGCGGGGGAGTCCGTCGACTCCGCCCCGGTCTCGTCTCCCGCTAGGGGGCCCGTCGACTCCGCCCCGGCCTCGTCTCCCGCGAGAGGGTCCTCGGCCGCGTCGTCGACGGCGGCGTCCGCGGCGAGCGGGTCGTCGAGCGGGTCGCTGCCGCCGCTCGGTTCCGGCGATCCGACCGACGCCGACTCCGCGCTCTCGGTCGTCGCTCCGGGCCCGTCGCCCCCGGCGAGCGACTCCGACCCCCCGGCGGAGTCGCGTCCGCCCGCGCCCTTCGGTTCCGTTCCGAGCCCGCCGGAGTCTGGCTCCGCCTCGGCGCCGGGCGCCGCGTCGGCGTCCGCCTCGGCGTCGGCGGCCGGGGAAGCCGACAGCGGGTCCGGCCCCTCGCCGAAGTCGGTCGTGCCGGTCTGTTCGGCGTCGGACGCCGCCTCCTCGGCCTCGGCGGCGGCGACGCGGAACTCCTCTAAGCTGTCGACGCCGTGGAACGAGCACACCGCGTCGGCGAGCGTCTCCCGGACCGCCCGGGCGGACTCGTTCGGGGCCTTGAACCGCTCCGAGCGGCCGTCGTGGACGAGGACGACCGCGGTGGCGACGGTCCCCTCCTCGAAGTCGAGCCCGGTGAGGTCGTCGTAGCCGAACTCCTCGAACTCGGGGTCCCAGACCGCCGAGCCGACGTGTTTGACCAGTCGCTCGCTGGTGACGATCAGGGTGAGCTCCGAGAAGCGGAAGGTGCGCACGACCGTCTCGCCGGGCCCGGTGACGCCGCTCGCGGAGAGGACGCCCGCGAGGATCGGGTGGAGGACATCGTCGACGCGCTTGGTCGGTACCGAGAGCGTCTCGTCGCCGTCGAGGCCGTACCCGAGGGTGACCTTCGCCTTGCGGCGTCCCGTCGAGACCTCGATTCGCTCGACGTCGTGGCCGTACTCGTCGACGGACTCGTCGGACAGGAGTCCGTCGCCGCGGTAGACGAGGGTCCGGGTGGGCGTGACCGCGAGTCGATCGTCGCCGCCCAGCGGCACCTCGGCGACGACGTCCTCGTCGCCGACGGTCCCCGCGAGCAGTTCGGGAAGGCTCATACGCCCGGGATACGCCGCGCCCGGCATAAATCCGCTGGCTCGGGGTCGATCGAGCCCAGTCACCGCGTTCACCGCGCTCCCGACGCGCCGCCCGCGCCGCCGGCCCGAGGCGGGAGCGATCGCCCCCGAAAGCGACAGCCCCCGAAGCGATCCTCCCGAAAGCGACAGCCCCCGAAGCGATCCTCCCGAAAGCGACAGCCCCCGAAGCGATCCTCCCGAAAGTGACAGCCCCCGAAGCGATCCTCCCGAAGGCGACCGGCCGCGGCGATCTGCGATCGGTTCACAACCCTCCGACGGATGGGAAGGTTAAAGGGTCTCATCGCGGTACGAGAAGGTGAGGCCGGGTAGCTTAGCTGGACATAGCGCCGCACTCATAGGGTTCGGAGATTCGGTGCGGTGACGCCTTGGAAGCGTCCGCGTCCTTCCCGTGGCTCCGCCGAGCCTCGGACCTGGGACATGCGGAGATCGTGGGTTCGGAGCCCACCCCGGCCATTTCTACGACCGACCGGTCGGCGAGCGCCGGCCCCGCCGATCCGTCCGCCGTCGCCGCCGGATCGAGTGCTACACCGGAACCGCCTCGCCGGCGACGAGCGCGACCGCGACGACGACGCCGCCCAGTCCCAACAGTCCGTAGTTCGCGAAGGGATTCGCCGCGGTGAACAGGTCGAGCGAATACTCGGTGTCTCGCACGGGCGCGTACGGTCGGATGCCCGTCGGTGTGAGCGCGTCCGCGAGGATGTGCGAGACAATCGTCACGGCGCCGAACAGGAACGCGGCGGCGCCGAACAGCAGCGCCTCGGCGAGTCCGCGCTGAAGCCCGACCGCCAGCCCGACGCCCCCGAGGACGACTCCGACGAACAGCGCGAACCAGACGGTGTGCGTGATCCCCCGATGCGTGACGACGGGAACTCGCATGTCGAGGTCGGGGACCATCGCCGTCGAGGCGACGCCGGCGGCGCCGACGAGGCCGGCCTCTATCGAGAGGAGGGCGGTGACGAGAAACCCGAACGGGGCGTAGACGACGAGCGAGGCCCCGACGTGTCCCTTCCGGTACATGTTGACGACTGCGTTCCGGGTCCGTAAGTCCGTTACGTCGAGACGCGACCCCCCACGGCGCGTCTCCGGACGCGTCCGCGGAGCTCGCGGTCCCGTCGCGTTGTCGGGGCGAAACGCCTACGGCCTCCCGCCGTGACGCTCCGGTATGACACTGACCGCCCGCGACCTGATGGAGCCGGACGTGAAGACGGTCTCGCCGGACGACGACGTCGCCGACGCGTTCAAGCGGTTCGCTCGGTACGAGTTCAGCGGGTTCCCGGTCGTCGACGAGGACGAGCGGGTGGTCGGGATCGTCACCGAGTCCGACCTCGTCGACCTGTTCGAGCCGGAGGACGAGACGCTGTGGATCCCCGTCGGACTCCCTCCGTTCGTGGACACCCTCTCGTATCAGGTGAAGCGCCCGTGGGCCGACCTCGATCTGGGCGTCGACATGCTCCGCAACGCGGACCGACCCGTCTCCGAGGTGATGAGCGCGGACGTGGCGACCGTGACGCCGGACGTGAGCGTCGACGACGTGCTGGACCTGCTCGTCGGCGACGACCCCGACATCAACCGCGTGCCCGTCGTCGACGACGACGGCCGTATCATCGGGATCATCGCGCGTCAGGACGTGATCCGCGCGTTCCGCGACCGCCGACTGGAGTAGATCCGGTCGGACCGTCGCGAGGGGTCCCGCGGACGCTCGGCTGTGGATGTCGGCGACCGCGTCAGCTCCGAAGCGCCTCGACGGGCCGCTCGTTGGCCGCCTTCCACGCGGGGTACGCGCCGCTAACGAGCCCCACGCCGACGCCGAAGCCGAGCGCCAAGAGGAGGTAGTAGGCGTTCGTACGGTCGAGCACGAGCGCCGTGTCGACGGCGGGCGTCGCGAGGACCAGGCCCGCGACGAGCAGGACGGTGAGCAGGGTGCCGGCCGCGGCGCCGGCCGCGCCGATCAGCCCGGCCTCCGCGAGCAAGACGCGCAACACGTCGCGGCGGGCGACGCCGACCGCGCGCATCACCCCGATCTCCTGCCGGCGCTCGACGGTACTCATCAGCATCACGTTGAGGATCGAGACCCCGGCGACGACGAGGGAGATCGCGCCGAGCCCGAGCAGGAACGTCGAGAGGAGGCCGAAGAACTCGTTGATCTCGTCGACGAGGGCGGCCAGCTCGAACAGCTCCACCCGGTCCTCGCGGGCGTTCACCGCCTCGCGGATGGCGTCCGCGGCCGCCCGCGCCTCGGCGCCGGTGTCGGAGACGACGAGCGCCTGCGCGTAGCCGTCGGCCGAGAACGCCGACTCGGGGAGGTACACCGCGTCGTCGGGCGCGACCGGGCTGAACGTCTGGCTCTCGACCAACACCGCGATGACGCGGACCTGCGAGCCGGCGATCTCGACGGTGTCGCCCGCGCCGGCGCCGAGGTCCTCGGCGATCCCCGCGCCGAGGATCGCGCCCTGTCGGTGCCGCTCGGGGAGTCGCCCCTCGGCTGCCTCGTACGCCAGCGCGGGCTCTTCGACCCCGTACACCGTCGCGAACGTCTGGTCGCCCTGCCGCGCGACCGTGGCGCTGTCGGAGTACAGCGGGATCACTGCGGGCTCGCCGACCGCCCGGCGGATCGAGGCGATGTCCGCGTCGGACAGCGACTCCACGCCGGCGTCGGTGTTCGGCGACACGACGACCTGCGTGCCGATATCGCCGATGGCGTCGTCCGCGCCCAGCGCCAGCACGTTCCCGAAGATGCCGAGCGCCGCGACCGCGAGGACCCCGATACAGACCCCGAGGACCGCCAGCACGGTCCGGACCCGGTTTCGTCGGAGGTTCCGCGACGCCATCGACACCGCGGGGCGCCAGCCGCGGAGCCAGCCGGCGGCGCCCCCCGGTGCGCGGTCGTCGGCGCTCATCGGCGGTCACCGCTCATCCGCGGTCACCGCCCATCTGCGGTCCCGGAGCGGTCCGGCCGGCGTCGCGGCCGCCGCGCCGGTCCGCGTCGGCGTGCGGATCGGACTCGCCGGGCAAGCCGCCGGTCAGCACGCCGTCGGTGAGGTCGACGACGCGGTCGGCGTACTCCTCGACGAGCGGATCGTGCGTGACGGCGATGACGGCGACCCCCTCGGCCTTGACGCGCTCGAACTCGGCGAGGATCGCCTCGCCGGTGTCGGTGTCGAGGTTCCCCGTCGGCTCGTCCGCGAGCAGGACCGCGGGCTCGTTTATCAGCGACCGGGCGATCGCGACGCGCTGTTTCTGCCCGCCGGAGAGCTCGTTCGGTTCGTGGTCGAGCCGGTCGCCGAGCCCGAACCGCGCGAGCAGGTTCGCGGCCCGGTCGCTCGCGTCGCCGGGGTCGAACGCCGTCGGCATCGCGACGTTCTCGACAGCGGTGAGCGTCGGCAGCAGGTGGAAGTCCTGGAACACGAACCCGATCGACTCCTTGCGCGCCCGCGTTCGCTCCGCGACGGAGAGGCTCGTCACGTCGGTGTCGCCGAGCAGCCGTCGGCCAGAAGTGGGGTCGTCAAGGAGCCCGAGGACGTTCAGCAGCGTCGACTTGCCGGAGCCGCTCGGCCCGACTACCGCGACGAACTCGCCGGGCCGGGCCGCGAAGTCGACGTCGTCGAGCGCGACCACCGGCTCGCCGCCCCCGCTCGGATACCGCTTGACGACCCCGCGGAGCGCGACGGCGTAGTCGTCGTCAGCGAGATTGCTGTCGCCGCTCGTCTCCCAGTCGGCCGCAGCGCCGTTCGTCGCCCGACCGGCCGCAAGATCCTCCGCCTCGTCGGTCGTGCGGGTCCGGCTCACGGCGCCGACCCGTCACGTCGTCGCCCGGTCGGTCCCCCGATTCGTCCGGTCCTAACCGCGACGCCGACCGCCCCGGCGAGGCCGACGAGCGCGAGGCCGCTCGCGACCGTCCCCACGGTCCCCAGCCCGCCGGCGCCGAGTCGGCCGAGGGTGCCGCCGCCGTCGCGATCGTCGGTAGCCGGCTCCGGCGCGGCCACCGAGAACGTCTCCGTGTACCGCACGCCCCGCTCGGTGTACGTGACGCGGATCGGGATCTCCTCGGCGACCGTGACGACCGCGGCGAACGTCACGGTCGCCGAGGAGAACCCGATCCGCGTCACGTCCACCGAGCGGGGCGTGCGGTACACGGGGACGTGCTCGGTGGCCGCGCCGGCGGCGGCTACCGACGATCGCGGCGGCGGCGGCACCCTAGGCTGACTCGGCGCCGGCGGGCTGCGGACCAGGGGGACGGTGCAGACGGGCCCCGCGCTCGCACGCCTCGCCCTGTC
>NZ_NEWI01000380.1:0-1250 GCF_002135005.1 Halorubrum sp. SD612
AGGGAGAGGGCGGGTACGTCCTCGACGCGGCGGAGCGCGATCGCCTCCGCACGCTCCTCGGCGACGCTGCGACCGGCGAGACGGACCCTCGCGGGAACTCGCCGCGCTGGTTGGCGGCCGCGCTCGGCCTCCCGAGCGCGGCCCGCGAGGCGGCCTTCCTCGTCGCCGAACCCGACGGCGCGGACGACGCGCTCGCGACGCTTCCGGGGATCCCCGCGGTCGCGGTCCACGGCCGCGGCGGGTTCGACGCCGCGACCGAGCTCGCCGCCGAGATCGGGTCCGCCCACGCCGCGGCGGTCCACACCACCCAGCAGCGCCGCGCCCGCCGGGTCGCGGAGCGGCTCGCCCCCGGCCGCCTCGTCGTCAACCAGCCGGGGATCGCGGCGACCGGCGCGCGCTCGAACGGGTTCGAGGCGGCGCCCGTGCTGGCCGGCGGGGCCGCCGAGGGGAGCCAACTCGGCGGCGGGCTCACGCCCGACCGCTTCGCGCGGACGACCACCGTCGCCGCGACGGACGTCGTCGACGAGGCCGCTCACCGGAACGGGGCGGGCGACACGCTCCGCGGGCCCTGACCGATTTCTAAAGCTCGATCCGGTCGACGATCGACCCGTTCCCGTCCGCCCCGTCGCTGTGGGTGTTGATCGCGACGGTTCGGATCCGGTCTTCGAGCAGCGACCCGTCGATCTTCGCCTTCAAAAGCGAGTCGACCTGGTAGACGCCGGCGGCGTTGTTCATCCGGATCACGACCTGTACCGGGGTCTCGTCGCCCTCGCGGAGCGAGACGCGCTCGATCGCCTGCGAGGAGACGGTGTTGATCCCGCGGCCGCCCTCCTCGTAGGGGACCCGCGAGCGCCCGCGCTCCATGTCGAGGCCGTCGGCGATCCGGACGACGCCGGCCTCCAGGGTGAGCGGCTGCTCCTCGGTGTGGTGGCACAGGATGGCGTGGAGCACTTCGGCCTTCAGTCGCACCTGATCGGCCACGCCGTAGAACGCGGGGAGCAGGTCGTCCAGCAGGTCCGCCGCCAGCGGGATCGAGTAGTACGGGTGGTCGTGGCGGTGGACGACGTGGCCGATGTCGTGGAGCGTCGCCGCCAGCGCGACGATCACCGGCTCGTCGGCCTCGTCGAGCCCCTGCTGGCGGGCGCCGTTGAACTCGACGCCGCCGGCTTTGAGCAGGTCGTACAGCCGGAGCGCGCGGTCGCGGACGATCTCGACGTGTTTGGCGCCGTGGTCGTTGTACCCCTTCCGGT
>NZ_NEWI01000381.1:0-1241 GCF_002135005.1 Halorubrum sp. SD612
GCTCGGAGTCGGAGGGCGATTCCCGGACCGCGGAGGCGTCCGCCGAAGTTATCACCGGGACCGTCGTATCTCCGCATAACGAATGGTCGCGTTCGACGCCTACGCGTTCGTGTTCGTCGCCGGGCTGATCACGGCGCTGGCGACCGGGATCGGCGCGCTCCCGTTCTTCTTCTTCGAGACGATCAGCGACCGCGGAAACGTGGCGCTGTGGGGGTTCGCGTCGGGGATCATGCTCGCCGCGTCGCTGTTCGGCCTCGTTCAGGAGGGGCTCGCCGAGGGGACCGTGGTCGAGATCGGCGTCGGGATGCTGGCGGGGGTCGTCCTCGTCGTCGTCGCCCACGAGGTGCTGCTGGACGCCGACATCGACCCGCGGGAGTACGAGGAGGCGGACTTCAAGAAGCTGATCTTGATCCTCGGCGTGCTGACGGTCCACAGCTTCCCGGAGGGGATCGCGGTCGGCGTCTCCTTCGCGGACCTCGGCTTGGAGGGCGGAACGGCGCTGTTCGGCTTCACCGTTCCGCTGCTCGCCGTGTTCATGACCGTCGCCATCTCGATCCACAACGTCCCCGAGGGGACGGCCATCTCGATCCCGCTGCGGGCGATGGGCGTCTCGAAGTGGAAGATGGTGTGGTGGGCGGTGTTCTCCAGCCTCCCGCAGCCGATCGGCGCCGTGATCGCCTTCGCGTTCGTGCGGTACGCTCGCGAGTTCCTCCCGTACGGCTTCGGCTTCGCGGCGGGCGCGATGATCTACCTCGTCCTCACCGAGTTCGTCCCCGAGGCGCTCGAAACCGGCGCCGACCTCCCGCGCGGCGGCAAGCCGGTCCTCGTCGGCGGGATCGCGCTCGGCGTCGCGCTGATGGTTCCGCTGGCGTATTTATAAGCGGCCGAGGGGCGACGACGCGGTAGTTTAAATGAGCGTCACCGGCTGCGACGATCATTTATAAATGAACGGTGCGGTGGCGCGTGCCGACGAGCGCCCGGTAGGGCGCGAGTCGCACGCGCGAGGGAGTCAGTCGCCGGAGCGAAGCGGAGGCGACTGACGAGGCTGGGGAGGCGTGAGGCGCTGTGCGGTTGCGGGCGGGTGGGACTCAAAGGGGCAGCCGTGAGGCCGGCGCAGGCGTTCACGAGAGCGAAGCTCTCGTGAGCCAATCAGAAACACCCGGGTTCCGCACACGACGTAAGCACCGCAAGGACTGAGCCGCGCGATCGCCCGAGGCCGCGAGGGACGCGGACCCCGCCCC
>NZ_NEWI01000382.1:0-1230 GCF_002135005.1 Halorubrum sp. SD612
CCCAGGTGGTGACCCCTCGCTCCCAGAGGCGCCGTTCGGTCGTCTCGCCCACCCCCTCGACGGGGATGAAGCTGTTCTCGATGCGCATGTCCGACCGGGGGCGTCGCGCGGTGAAAAACCCGACGGGAGCGGGTCGCGCGGCTCGAACGGGCGAACGACTAACACGCTGCGCGCCGGATACGCGTGCGTGAACGATCGAGCGAACGGGCCCGACGGGTCGACCGACCGCCCGGGGACGGCCCGATGAAGCGGACGGCCCGGGGCGGCGTCGCGCTGATCGGCCATCGCGGCTGCGCCGGCCAGTGCCCGGAGAACACGGTCGCGGCGATCGAGCGCGCCGCGCCGCACGTCGACGCCGTCGAGATCGACGTGCGTCGGTGCGGGAGCGGCGAACTCGTCGTCGTCCACGACGCGGAGCTCGACCGGCTGACCGGCGCGTCCGGGCGCGTGGCTGACGCCGACTGGGAGGCGCTCCGCGAGCTGACGGTGCTCGACTCGGGCGAACCGATCCCGCGGCTCGGCGAGGCGCTCGACGCCGCGCCCGACGGGCTCGGAATCAACGTCGAACTCAAGGAGCCGGAAACCGCGCTCGACGCGCTCGCCGTCGCGCGACGAGCCGACAACGAGGTGCTGTTCTCGTCGTTTCGCCCCGAGGCGCTGGCGTCGCTGCGAGACGGCGATCCCGCGACGGACCGGGCGCTGCTCGTCGCGGACGCGACCCCCGAGCGCGCGGTCGAGCGAGCGAGCGAACTCGGGTGCGTCGCGGTCCATCCCCCGATCGATGTCGCGACCGAGCCCGGGTTCGTCGAGACGGTCCGTGAGGCCGGACTCGCGGTGAACGCGTGGACCGCGACCGACCGCGGGGACGCGGAGCGACTCCTCGCGGCCGGCGTCGACGGGGTCATCGCCGACCGGTGGGACCTGCTTTCCGACGCGGAGCGATCGTCGCGGGGTTAAGTGGGTCCCGCCCCAACGAGGTCCACATGTGCGGCCGCTACACGCTGTTCACCTCCGCCGCCGACCTCGAGAACAGGTTCGGGGCGGAGTTCGGCGACCACGAACCCAGCTACAACTGCGCGCCCGGGCAGTCGCTGCCGGTGATCGCCGACGAGGACCCGACCGCGGCGACCCGGATGGAGTGGGGGTTGACCCCCTCGTGGGCCGACGAGTCGTTCGACCTCATCAACGCCCGGGCGCGCAGTTGTAGCTGGGTTCGTGGTCGCCGAACTC
>NZ_NEWI01000383.1:0-1220 GCF_002135005.1 Halorubrum sp. SD612
CGGAGTCACCGCCCGAGGCGCGCGGTCGACGCCTGAACCTCGCGGGGAATTATAAACGATCCCGCACGTCCGCCGCGACCGCCTCCAGCGCCGCCTCCGCGGTCGGGACGCGGTCCGCGAGGCTACAGAACCCGTGCGCCATCGCCGGGTAGTGGCGGTGTTCCACCGGCGTCCCCTCGCTTCCGAACCGTTCCGCGAGCGCGACGCCGTCGTCGCGCAGGGGGTCGAACCCGGCGGTGACGACCGTCGCGGGCGGTAAGTCCCCCAAGTCCTCCGCCCGGAGCGGGACCGCGTAGGGGTTCGCGGCGTCGACCGGACTGCGGAGGTACCGCTCGTAGAACCACTCCATGTCATCGCGCGTCAGCAGCGGCCCGTCCGCGTTCTCCCGGTAGGAGTCCGTCCCGAAGTCGTGCCCGGCGATCGGGTAGAGGAGGAACTGGCCGGCGGGCGCGGGGAGGTCGCCGACCTCCCGGGCGCGGAGCGACGCCGCGACCGCGAGCGCGCCGCCCGCGCTGGTGCCCGAGACGCCGACACCGTCGGGGTCGACGCCGAGCGCGTCCGCGGCCGCCTCTCCGACCCATTCGACCGCGGCGGCGGCCTCGTCGACCGCGACCGGGAACGGGTGTTCCGGGGCGAGGCGGTAGTCGACCGAGACGACGACCGCGTCGGCGCGGACCGCGAGCTCGCGGCAGATCCCGTCGACGGAGTCCAGCGTGCCGAGCGTCCACCCGCCGCCGTGGAAGTGGACGAGGGCGCGGGATTCTGCCGAACCTTCAGTGGCGCTTTCGGGGCGGTACACCCGGACCGGCACCTCGCCGTGCGGGCCGTCGAACGCGAGGTCGCGCACCTCGGCCACGGGCGGCTCGGGCGGCCCGGAGAACAGGTCGTCTTCGAGGCGGCGGGCCGCCGCGACGGAGAGGTCGCTCCACGCCGGCAGGCCCAGCGACTCGATCTCGTCGACCGCGGCGGCGAGGTCCGGGCCGAGGTCGGCGTCCGCGTCGACCCGGATCGTCCCGTCCTCGTAGGTCAGCCGGACGTCCATCGCCCGGAGTTGCCGACCGACTTACAAAGGCCCACCGCCTCGCCCCGGTATGCGCGCGGACGAACTCGACCCGGACCTCGCCGCCGCGGTCGACGAGCTCGAGTCGCTGGGCCTGCCGGCGTGGAGCGACCTCTCCGTCGCGGCGGCCCGCCGCCGTGGAAGTGGGCGGGGGCGCGGG
>NZ_NEWI01000384.1:0-1214 GCF_002135005.1 Halorubrum sp. SD612
CCCGGACCGCGAGACGTGGTCGAGGTGTTCGTACACCACGGGCGTCGGCAGCGACAGCGTCTCGGCGAGGCCGCTCGCGGTCCGGGGTTCCTCGCGGAGCGCGTCGGCGACGCGCTGGCGGGTCGTCTCCATGCGCCGAGTTCGCGACGAGCGATGAAAAGGCGTGCGGGACGAACGATCGACGCGGGCACAAGAGGTATGTCATCGGAGTGAGAGCGGCCTGTATGAAAGCCGTCGTACTCGCGGGTGGCTACGCGACCAGGCTCTGGCCGATCACCGAACACCGGCCGAAGATGTTCCTCCCGGTGGGCGAGAACACCGTCATCGACGAGATATTCGAGGACTTGGAGGCCGACGACCGCGTCGACGAGGTGTTCGTCTCGACGAACGAGCGCTTCGCCGACACGTTCGCCGACTACCTCGACGACAGCCCCTTCGAGAAGCCGACGCTGTCGGTCGAAGAGACCGTCGAGGAGGACGAGAAGTTCGGCGTGGTTGGGGCGCTCGAACAGCTCGTCGGCCGCGAGGGGGTCGACGACGACCTGATCGTCGTCGCCGGCGACAACATGATCAGCTTCGACCTGGGCGACTTCGCCGACTTCTTCGAGGAGAAGGGGACGCCGACCTTGGCCGCCTACGACGTCGGCGACCGCGAGCGCGCGAAGTCGTACGGGCTGGTCCAGCTGGACGGCGACGAGGTGGTCGACTTCCAGGAGAAGCCCGACGACCCGCAGTCGACGCTCGTCTCCATCGCCTGCTACGCGTTCCCCGCCGAGACGCTCCCGGACCTCACGACGTACCTCGACGACGACAACAACCCGGACGAGCCGGGCTGGTTCCTCCAGTGGCTCCAGCGGCGCGGCGCGGTCCACGCGTACACCTTCGACGGCGCGTGGTTCGACATCGGCACCGCCGACAGCTACCTCGACGCGGTCGAGTACGCCCTCGACGGCGGGACGCTCGTCGCCGACGACGCGACCGTCGAGGGGAGCGACCTCGGCGACGTGGTCCACGTCATGTCGGGCACGACGGTGACCGACTCGACGCTCGACCGCGCCGTCGTCTTCGAGGACGCGACGATCACGGACTCGGAGATCCGCAACTCCGGCATCGACCACCGCGCCCCCACGGCGAGCGCTGACCTCTCGGGCGCCCTGATCCGCCCGCACCCCTCGGTTCGCGCGGGCGACCACTTCTGACGCTGTGGTCGACGC
>NZ_NEWI01000385.1:0-1197 GCF_002135005.1 Halorubrum sp. SD612
GTCCCGGACCGCGTCCGGGCCCTCGTCGAGCGCGCCCTTCCCGGCCAGCCGGTCGAGGCTGTCCTCGACGGCGTCGAGGCCGCGCTCGACGTACTCGGACTCGACGTCCCGCATCACCACGTCGTAGCCCGCGGCCGCCGCGACCTGCGCGATCCCGTTGCCCATCGTCCCGGCGCCGACGACGCCGACCACGTCGATCTCGGAGAGTGTCCGCATGCGAACCGCTGCCGCGCCGCGGGTCGTAAGTATTGCGAAAGCGGGGTGCCCGAGCCCGCCCGGGCCGAGAAATTACCGATTCGAGTAGTAAGTATGTCGAGTCACGATCGGGCGGCAGTCGCCCGCAGTCCGTCGCCAACCGGTCGTTCCGATTCTTTACGGCCGCTTCCGTCACCCTAGCCCTTTTTACTGGTGTAACGGAATACCGAACTGATGCTCCCTCACGCCGCCGACGACATCTCGCGCGACGGTAAGTCGCTCGTCCTCGCGTACGACCACGGGCTCGAACACGGGCCGGTCGACTTCGAGCCGAACCCGGCCACCGCGGACCCCGAGCGGGTGTTCGAGCTCGCCACCCACGACGCGGTCACCGCCCTCGCCGTCCAGAAGGGCGTCGCCGAGGCGTACTACCCGGACTACGAGGAGGACGTGAACCTCCTGTTGAAGCTGAACGGGACCTCGAACCTCTGGATGGGCGAGCCCGACAGCTCCGTCAACTGCTCGGCGGAGTACGCCGCGGGGCTCGGCGCGGACGCGATCGGGTTCACCCTCTACGGCGGGTCGAACCACGAGGTGGAGATGGCCGAGGAGTTCCGGCGGGCCCAGGAGACGGCCCGCGAACACGGGATGGGCGTCGTCATGTGGTCGTACCCGCGCGGACAGGGCGTCAAAAACGACAGCAGCTCCGACACCATCTCGTACGCGGCCCGGCTGGGGCTCGAACTCGGCGCGGACCTCGTGAAGGTGAAGTACCCCGGCTCCGCCGCGGCGATGGGCGAGGCCGTCCGCATGGCCGGCCCCACCGAGGTGGTGATGTCCGGCGGGACGATGCGCGATGACGCCGCCTTCCTCCGGAACGTCGCCGACGCGATCGAGGCGGGCGCCCGCGGGCCCGCGGTCGGTCGGGACGTCTTCCAGCGCGACGACCCCGAGCGCATCCTCGACGCCTTGGAGGCGGTCGTCTTCGAGGAGGCGGAGCCC
>NZ_NEWI01000386.1:0-1185 GCF_002135005.1 Halorubrum sp. SD612
ATGTGCCCGCTCGTGCCGGGGTTGCCCCCGACCGAGGTCGCCCTCCGCGTGGCCGCGGGGGTCGCTCTCATCCTGATCAACGCGTACTTCGTGGCGATCGAGTTCGGCCTGACGCGGCTGCGCCAGTACCCCGAATCGGAGATGGACACCCCCGGGCTGCGGCGCGCCTGGGAGATGACCGACGACCTGGAGTTCTACCTGACGACCTGTCAGGTGTGGATCTCCGGGACTTCGATCGCGCTCGGGATCGTCGCCGAGCCGGGGCTCGCGGCGCTTTTCGCCCCGCTGTTCGAGAACACGGCGCTCGCGTCCGCCGGCGCGGGCTCGCTGCTCGGATTCTTCCTCATCAACATGGTCCACCTGACGCACGGCGAGCAGACGCCGACGTACCTCGGCGTCGAGCGCTCGAAGCAGGTCGCCGCGTACGGCGCGCGGCCCCTCTACTGGGTCGCGTGGCTCATCTCGCCGCTGATCAGGGTCGGCGACTGGGTCGCGAAGGCCACGCTCGGCCTGTTCGGCGTCGAGATGACCGGGTCGTGGACCGAGGCAGAAGAGGAGGTGCTGGAGACGCGCGCCGAGCTCCGCAACCGCCTCGGCACGATGATGGAGGAGGTCGAACTCCCCGAGGAGCGTCGCGAGGAGGTCCTCAACGCGCTCGACGTGGACGAGCTCGCCGTGCGGGAGGTGCTGACGCCGGCGGCCGAGATCGTCTCGCTGTCGACGACCGCCTCCCCCGAGGAGAATTTCGATCGGATCCGCGACACTCCCCACAGCCGGTTCCCCCTCGTCGGCGACGACCCGAACGACTTCGAGGGGATCGTGTACGCCCCCTCCATCGTGAGCCGCTTCGACGACCTCCGGGACGGCGACCTGACGTTCGCGGACGTCGCGGCCCCGCCGATGACGGTCTCGGCTGACGCGAGCGTCAGCGACGCCTACGACCGGTTCCAGGCGGAGTCACAGGAGCTCGCCCTGGTGACCGAGGACGGCGAGGTCGTCGGGCTGCTAACCGCCACCGACGCGATGGAGGCGGTGATGGGCCAGCTGGAGGACCCGCTCGACACCGGCGATTTATGAGAGAGCCCGCGGTGGCGCGCGCCTGCGAGCGGCCGCCCTCGGCGGCCGCGAGGAGCACGCGCGAGGGAGTCGCTGGCGGCGACAGCCGCCAGCGACGAGGCTGGGGAG
>NZ_NEWI01000387.1:0-1180 GCF_002135005.1 Halorubrum sp. SD612
GGGTGAGGGCTCGCGGGCTCGACGGCGAGCGTCCGCCCCGCCTCCGCGCGACAGTTTTACGCCCTCCGTCGCCGTCGTTCCTCGCACATGGCCCTCGACCTCGTCCCCGCGTGGCCCGCCGTCGGCTCGCTCGCGGGCGGGGCGGGGGCGCTCGCGCTCGCGTGGGCGGTCCGCGACCACCGCGGCCGCCCCGGCGTCGACTGGTTCCTCGGGGTGTTCGCCGCGCAGGCGACGTGGTGTCTCTCCTACGGGGTCGGGCTCCTCGCCGCCGACCCGACGCTCCGGGCCGCGCTGGAGGCGACGACCTGGCTCGGCGTGATCTGGACCGGGATCGCCTTCCTCGGGTTCGCGTTGGAGTACACCGGTCGGAGCGACGTCGTCCGGAGCCGCCTGTTCGCGGCGATCGTGGGGTTCGGCCTCCTCTCCTCCGCGCTCGTCGCCACGAACTCGCTCCACGGCGCCTTCTGGACCGGTCTCGCCAGCGACCCCGTCTTCGGCGTCGAGACCGTCTCGTACGCGTTCGGCCCGTGGGCGTACCTGACCGTCGCCGCGGAGACCGTCCTCGTCGCCAGCGCCGTCTTCCTCCTCGTCGACACCCTGCTCAGCTACGGTCCCCTCTACCGCCGCGAGAGCGCCGCGGTCGCGCTGAGTTCGCTGCCGCCGGGGTTCGCCCTGGTCGCGTGGACGCTCCAGCTCGGCCCGGTCCCCCAGCTCCAGCTCGCGCCGGTGATGTTCGTCCCGCACGTCCTCATGGACGCGTACGCGTTCGACCGCGCGGAGATGTTCGACCGGCACCCGACGACCAGCCGCGCCGCCGAGCGCACCGCGATCGACGACCTCCGGGACCCGATCGTCGCGCTCGCGCTCGACCGCCGCGTGGTCCGGCTCAACCCCGCGGCCGAGGCGGTGCTGGGGGTCGACGCCGATACCGCCCGCGACCGCCCGCTCGCCGACTTCCTCGACCTGCCGGCCGGAGTCGGCGACGAGGCGACCGACGCGGACGGCGGCGGGTCCGGCGACGCCGACGCTGCCGACGGCGCCTCCCGCGAGACGGTCGAGATCGACGCCGCCCACGGCGCCGGCCGCCGCACGTACGCGGTGTCGGTCTCCCGGCTGACCGATCCGAACGGAACGCACGTCGGCTACACGGTCGTCCTCTCGGACGTCACCGAGCGCGAGC
>NZ_NEWI01000388.1:0-1174 GCF_002135005.1 Halorubrum sp. SD612
GTCTCCTTCGACTCCGACAGCCTCCGCCACCTCCACCCCGACGAGCGCAACGTCGCCGCGCGGGTCCGCGACGCGCTCGCCGCCCGGGACGACGCGATCGGACACATGCCCGCGGACGTCTCGCCGGGCGTCGAACTCCGGCGGATGGGCCTCGACGCGACGCTCGACCGCCTCGTCGGCGAGGGCGGTCGCGGTCCGGACGGGACCCCCGTCCAGCTCCACGAGGAGGGCGACCCGCTCGTCGACGCCGAACCGCCAGCGAACCCCGTTTTCGTCCTCTCGGACCACCACGACTTCGCGCCCGAGGAGGCGGAGGCGGTCGCCGAGCGCGCCGAGCGGCGGCTCCGCGTCGGCCCCGAACTGCTCCACGCGGACCACGCGGTCACCGTGGTCCACAACTGGCTCGACACCGACGGCTACACGAGCTACTGACCGCGAGACCGATGCCCTCGTCATCCCCGTCCGACGAACCGCCGCCGGCGGACCGCGAGACGACGACCGAGCCGGACACCGATCCCCGGTTCGAGGTCCCCCTGCGCGGCGTCGCGGTCGATCCCGAGACGCGGTGCGCCCACTGGGACGACCCGGTCGACGTGGTCGCGCTTCGGTTCGGCTGCTGTGAGACCTACTACCCGTGCGACGCCTGCCACGACGCGGCCGCGGACCACGAGGCGGTCCCGTGGCCCCGCGGCCGGTTCGGCGAGCCGGCGGTGCTGTGCGGCGCCTGCCGGACGACGCTCACGGCCCGCGAATACCTCGCGGCCGACGACAATGCCTGCCCCGCGTGCGGCGCCGCGTTCAACCCCGGCTGTCGGAAGCACCGCGACCGCTACTTCGAGACCGACGGGGACGGCGCCGTCGATTTATAAGTGAAGCCGCGGTGCGGTGGCGCGCGCCTGCGAGCGGCCGGAGCGAAGCGGAGGCCGCGAGACAGCACGCGCGAGGTCGCCGGCGCGTAGCGCCGGCTGTCACCGGACTACGTCCGGTTGCCCGAGGGACCGTGTCCCTCGCTGCCAGAGGGACCTCCGGTCCCTCGCTGGAGTCGGCCGACCGAAGGGAGGCCGACGAGGCTGGGAAGGCGTGAGGTGCTGTGCGGTCGCGGTCGGGTGGCACTCAAAGGGGCAGCCGCGAGGCCGACGTAGGCGACACAAGTACTGCAAGGAGGGACCGTTAG
>NZ_NEWI01000389.1:0-1169 GCF_002135005.1 Halorubrum sp. SD612
TCGTGGTAGAACTCGTCGTCGCCGGTCACCTTCAGCACCGAGCCGTCCGGCGCGAGGTTGCCGTCGAGGATCTTGATGGCGCCCTCCTCCTCCTTCGGGTCCTCGACGGGGTAGAGGAAGTCGGCCTCGATATCGTCGTCGGCCGGGAGTTCGCCGCGCTCCTCCAGGGCCGCGATCTCCTCGGCGAGCGTCCGGCCCGTCACGGTCATCGCGTCGCCGTGGAGCAGGTCGGCCTCAAGTAGGCGGCGGAGCACGACCGGCACGCCGCCGACCTCGTGGAGGTCGTTCATGACGCGGCTCCCGCCGGGCTGGAGGTTCGCGATCTTCGGCGTGCGCCGGGAGATCTCGTCGAAGTCCTCGATAGAGAGGTCGACGTCGGCCTCGCCCGCGAGCGCGAGCAGGTGGAGGACCGCGTTCGTCGAGCCGCCCATCGCGGTCTGGGCCGCGATCGCGTTCTCGAACGACTCGCGCGAGAGGATGTCGGAGGGGCGGCGGTCGTTCTCGATACAGTCCATCGCCAGCTCGCCGGCGCGCTCGGCGACCGCATAGCGCTCCTCGTCCTCCGCCGGCGGCGAGGCCGATCCGAGCGGCGCCAGCCCGAGCGCCTCCGACAGCGACGCCATCGTGTTCGCGGTGAACATCCCGCCACAGGAGCCCGCGCCGGGGCAGGCGTGCCGCTCTAACTCGTCGAGCTCGTCGGCGTCCATGTCGCCCTGCGCGTACGTGCCGACGCCCTCGAACACCTGGACGATCGTCACGTCGCGGCCGTCGTGTTGCCCGGGCATGATCGAGCCGCCGTAGAGGAAGACGCTGGGGAGGTCCGTCCGGATCGCGGCCATCATCATCCCGGGGAGGTTCTTGTCGCAGCCCGCGACCGTCACGAGGGCGTCCATGCGCTCGCCGAAGGAGACGAGCTCGACGGAGTCGGCGATCACCTCCCGCGAGATCAGGCTCGCCTTCATCCCCTCCGTCCCCATCGAGATGGCGTCGGAGATGGTGATCGTGCCGAACTCGATCGGCATCCCCCCCGCCGCGTCGATGCCGTCGAGCGCGGCGTCCGCCACGTCGTCGAGGTGGACGTTACACGGCGTGATGTCGGCGGCCGGGTTCGGCACGCCGACGATCGGCGACGAGAGGTCCTCGTCGTCGAACCCCATCGCGCGGAACAT
>NZ_NEWI01000038.1:0-23897 GCF_002135005.1 Halorubrum sp. SD612
GAGTACGTGCCGGACGGCGGGCCCGCGGTGAAGACCGACGACAACGGCGACGTCGCCACCGACGGCGGCGACACCCACTCGTCGCACATCTCGGAATACGCCCACTGGGACAAACATCCGAGTCATGCGAGCATATGGCCGTTCGCGCTGTCGCTCGCCCTCGGCGTCCTGCTGTTCGGCCTCTCCGGCTTCGCCGACTCTGTCACCGTCGAACTGGGCGAGACGGCGCTCCAGAGCGACGTCGTCGTCTCCAACCTGCTTTACCCGACCGCGATCCTGGCGGGGATCGGCGGACTCCTCTACACCGGCGTGAAGTGGGGGACCGAGGACTTCTACGCCCCGCCGACCGAATTCGCCGAGCGTTGGCCGTTCAACGGCGTCGAGAAGGTCAAACTAGGGATGTGGTTCTTCCTAGCGTCCGACGTGCTCGTCTTCGGCGCGCTGTTGTCGGCGGCCATCTTCATCCGCTACAACGCGGGCTGGATGACCTGGTCGCCGCTGACGGAGTCGCTGCCGGGGCTCATCAACACCTTCGTGCTGATCACGTCCTCGTTCACCGTGATCTTAGCACTGGTCGCGGCCCGCCGCGAGAGCCGGCAGGGGCTGTTGGCGACGCTCGGCGCGACCATCCTGCTCGGGTTCACGTTCATGGCGATCAAGCTGTGGGAGTGGAACCACGAGATCTTCGACCGCGGCGTGACCATCTCCGCGAACGCTCACGGCGACCCGATCCAGGCGTCGATCTACTACGTCACGACGGGCCTCCACGGGATCCACGTGCTGCTCGGATTAGTGGTAGCCATCTTCCTGTTCGTCAGGGCGTACCAGGGTCACTACCTCGACGACGAGCGGCCGATCGAGTACTTCGGCCTCTACTGGCACTTCGTGGACATCGTCTGGGTGTTCGTCTTCCCGCTGTTCTACCTCTTCTGAGGCGGTTCACGGTCCGGTTTTTTTTGATCTCATTCGTTTTCGTCCCCGCCGAGCGGTTCCGCACACCACTGACAGAAGTCGACCGCGGAGTCCGTCTCCTTGCCGCACGCCGGACAGCGGGTCCTCGAGTCCGACGACACGGCCGTCGCGTCAGACACCGCATCTGAGTCGATTTTCGCTCCGTCTACTGCCGGTCCGACGGTGTCAGTCGCGCGCGCCGCGCCGCGTTCCCGCTCGTACGCTCGGTTGTTCCGGAGCGCCACGACGTACGCGTCGACCACGCTGGCGCCGACCACCGCTGCCGCGGGCGCGACGTCCCGGAGGGCCGGGGGGTCGCCGGCGAGCGCGCCGGAGATCGCGGACTCGGGAACGAACGCGAACACGGCCGCGGTGACGGCGACGTACCAGCCGAACGCGCGCGCCCACCGGCGGAGGTACGCGTGACCGAGCCCGGAGACGACGAGCGCGAGCAGGGCGGCGAGCCAGGGTCGCCGCCGAGTGTGTTCAGACATGAGCGTCCGTACGACCTCCCGCCCCGAGAAGCTACCTCTCTCGGAGCGTTTATGTGGCGGACGCGCCGAACTCGGGTATGTTCGGCGTTCCGCTCGGCGAGTTCCTCTACGGGGCCGCGTTCACGGTGTTCGGCGTCGGCACTTGGGGGATCGGGCTCGGCGTCGCGTACCTCCTGTATCGCCGGTGGCGCGGCGACGAGCCCCGCGGCGGCGACTGAGTCGGCCCGTCGCCTTCCGGTTCGGCCACGTTTTTCACCTCGCTCATCGAATCTCGGGTATGACAGACACGGCGCTCGTCGTCGGCGGCACGCGGTTCATCGGGCGACACACCGTCGAGGAACTGCTGGCACACGACTACGAGGTCGCGATATTCAACCGCGGGAACCACGAGAACCCATTCGCGGACGACGACCGCGTGACGCACGTCGAGGGGGACCGGAAAGACGAGAGCGCGCTTCGGGCGGCGAAGCTGTCGGTCGAACCGGACGTCGTGATAGACTGCGTCGCCTATCAGCCGGCCGACGTGGAGGCCGCGACCGATATCTTCGCCGACGTCGACGGCTACGTGTACATCTCGTCGGGATCCAGTTACGCGGCCGAGGAGATCCCCAAGCGGGAGGGCGAGACGCCGCTGGAGCCGTGTACCGACGCGCAGGCCACCGACGACGCCCACGAGACGTACGGCAATCGGAAGGCCGAGGGCGACCGCGCGGTGTTCGCGGCCGCCGAGGACGGCGTGTCCGCGACGGCGGTTCGCCCGTGTATCGTCTACGGGCCGCACGACTACACGGAGCGGCTCGACTACTGGATCGACCGCGTGCTCTCGCACGACCGCGTGGTCGTCCCCGGCGACGGACAGAACCTCTGGCACCGGGCGTACGTCGAGGACGTGGCGAGCGCGCTGCGGATCGTCGCCGAGCGCGGCGAGCCGGGCGCGGCGTACAACGTCGGCGACCGACGCGCGCTCACCCTACGAGAGACGTTAGAGGCGATCGCCGACGCCGCCGGCGTCGACTGTGAGGTCGTCCCGGCGAGCGACGACGCGCTCGCGGCCGGCGGGCTCGACGCCGACGACTTCGTCCTCTACCGCGAGTACCCGCACCTGCTCGACACCTGCGCGCTCGCCGACCTCGGCTGGGAGTCGACGCCGGTCGACGAAGCGATGGCACGGACCGTGGAGGAACACCGCGAATCTGACCGCGACGGGAGCGAGTGGGACCCCGGCCGCGAGGCCGAGGAGCGGGTCATCGGCGTGAAACAGACGCTCTGAGAGAGTGGTCTCGGCGTAGCGCGGAGCGACGTTCTCCGCGGGCCGGAGCGTGTCAGTACGCGGCGTCCCACCGCGTCGGCTTCCGGCGGTTGCCGCAGTTGTGACACTCCATCCGGTCCATCGTGTCGATCGCGACGTCCGTTCCCTCGCAGTTGCCGCAGAGGTAGCCGTACCGGCGCTCGTGGTCCGCGTCGACGTAGGCGACGTAGAACGGCGCCAGCGACCCGCGCTCGCTCTCGTCGAAGGCGACGTGGACCCGGTCTCCGTCGTCCGTCTCGTAGATTGCCTCAGAGATGCCGGTGAGGCGACCGATCTGCTTCCGGTACTCCCGTTCCGCGAACGGCTCGCCGCCGATGTCGACGTCGCGCTCGCCGGCGAGCTCGTACCCCTCTCGCTGGTAGAACGCCGTGCCGGCCTCGTTGTCGGCGAGGACGCGCGCCTCGATCCGGTCCACGTCGGCATCCCGGAGCGCGGACTCGACCCGTTCGAGGAGCGCGGAGCCGATGCCGGACTCCCTGTGGTCGGGGTGGACGTGGAGCCAGTCGATCTCGCCGACCCGCTCGCGGCGGCCGACAACGTAGCTCTCCGCGAACCCGACCACGTCGCCGTCGACGGCGGCGACCGGGAACACCGCGTCGTCGTCGTCGATGTCGTCCCCGAGGTCGTCGGCGTCGTACCACTCCTCGACGGCCTCGTCCAGCAGCTGTTCGCCGACGGCGTGTCCGTACGACGCCACGAGCGACTCGCGGGCGACCGACCGGACCGCGTCGACGTCTTCGACCGTTGCGGCGCGTAGGTCCATGCGGACGGATCACGCTCCGGCTACAAAAAACTCGGTCGGCGTTCCCGCCGTCGGCGCGACTGCTCCTCGACTCAGACCTCCCACGTCTCCCGGGTGTAACACATCTCCCAGAACGCGTGTTCGAGGCGGGCGCTCCGCAGGAACGCCGCGCGCATCGCGTCGCGCTCGCCCGGGTACGCCTCGCCGTACCGGTCCACGAGGTCTCGCATCCACGCGACCGTCTCGCGGAACGCGTCGCTGTTGTACTTCTCGATGAACGGCGTGTACCGGTGGGTCTCGGTCGCGAGGCTCGCCATGTGGTCGGCGACGTCGAGGTACCCCTGCCCGCACGGGTAGATCGCGGCCGCGATCTCCGCGATCGACCCCTCGTGGGCCGTCCGGACGAGGAAGTCGGTGTAGGCGGCACAGGTCGGCGCCTTCTCGACCGCGTCGAGGTCGTCGACGGAGAGCCCGTAGTCGGCGGCGAACGACCGGTGGAGGTCCATCTCGTCGTCCAGCGTCGCGTGCGCGGTCGCCGTCAGCCGCCGCGTCGTCTCCTCGTCGTCGGCCTTCGTACCGGCGAGCGCGAAGACGCGCGCGTAGTCGAGCAGGTACCGGTAGTCCTGTTTCACCCAGTGACGGAACGCGCCCTCGTCGAGCTCACCCTCCGCGAGTTCGACGACGAACGGGTGTCGCTTCTGTGCGTCCCAGATCTCTGATCCGGCCTCGAGGAGTCGGTCGCTGAAACCCATCGCATCGGTCCCTCGTCTTGCGGCGAGTTATAACTAACTAATACCACTAGGTGGTGGCAGCAGAAAGACCCTCGTCGGGACCGTGCTCGGTCGAGCGAAAACCCGGCGAAAGTGCCGGGAAAACGGTTCGGAGGCGTTCGAGCGAGAAAGAGACGCCGCGAGTCGTTACGAGATGGAGTACGTCGCGGCCGCCATCAGCAGCATGGTGAGCGCGAGCGCGAGCCCCATCAGGTAGGTCAGCGAGCGGTTCTCCCACTTCAGGTGCTGGAAGTACGCGACGATGAGCAGCGTCTTGACCGTCGCGATCACCAGCGTGCCGCCGAGCGCCTGCGCGTAGGTGAACTCGATGAACGACGTCTCGAAGAGAGCGAAGTTCAGCGTCGCCGCGACTAGGAGGGCGACGTATATCGCCGAATACATTTTTACGGAGTCGTGCGCCATCTTACTCACCCCTTCGTCCCTGCGCTTAAAGAATTAACCATCCGGGGTACCCGCTGCGGCGACGGCGAGGTCCGTCTCGGCGTCTCGGATCCCGAAACGCCTATCCGCGCGACGACCCCATCTGCGTCCGGTCGCAGCCCCGACCGGTACCCCTCGTGACTCCGCTCGAACCGACGGACGACCTGCTCGAATCGCTGTACGTCGTCAACAAGGTCGCGAAGCAGTTCGCCGACGAGGCCACCGCCGCCTACGAGCGCGGCGACGTGACCGAGAGCAACGTCCGCTCGGCGCGGAAAGACGCCCTCTACCGGCTCAAAACCGCCGTCCTCTCTAGGGTCGTCGCGTACGACGCCGACGGCGTCACCGGCGAGTACCACGCCATCAACGGCGACGTGTGGCTCTTCCTCACGGTCGGCGACTGGCACTTCCACCAGCCGCCGCACGCGATCGGCGGCGACCTCACCGACGCGATCGCGATCTCGAACTCGCCGGCGGACCCGATCGACGCCCCCTACGAACGCGACGCCAGCGTGGAGCGCTCGGAGCGCACGCTGGAGGAGGCGCTGTCGCGGCTCGCGGAGGCCGGCGCCAACGCCAACGACCACCTCGCGCGGCCCACGGTCACCAGCGAACGCGACCGGATCGTTGACGTGCGCTGGTCGTTCCTCTCGTGAGCGCCGAGCAGGCGTGAAAAAATCCGCTCGCGTTCGAACCGCGCGAAGTGAGCCGCTTACGCTTCGACGACTTCGATGGCGCCGAGCATCCCGTTCGCCTGGTGGGGGGTACACTGGTACAGCTGGATCCCCGTGTTGTCGAACGACTGCTCGAACGTGTGCCCCTCCTCGGAGACGGAGTCGCCGCTGTTGAAGTCGGACTCGGACCCCTCGACCGAGGCCACGTTGTGCGCGCCCCCGTTGCCGGTCCACTCCCAGACGACGGTCGTGCTGGAGTCGATGCGGATCGCCGCCGGCGAGAAGGCGAACCCGACGTCGCCGGCGCCGACCTCGACGGTCACCTCGTCCTGTCCCGTGAAGTCCATGATGGTGCCCTCGTACATCCGGGCCTCGGACAGGTACTCGTCTATCTCGCTCGGGACGTCCTCGACGGCGCTGCCGCCTCCGCCGGAGCCGTCGGAACCGTCCGACCCGTCGGAGCCGTCACCGCCTCCGGAGCAGCCCGCGAGTGTCCCGATGGTCAACGCGGCGCCGGTTCCGGCGAGATACCGCCGTCTGGACAGTTTATCAGACATCACTTTTCGTAGGGGTCGAAGCCTTACAAACCCCGTGATAGCTTCCGGTTCGCAGGAATTTCCCGAGCGGCTATGACTCCGGTCGGCGGGCGGTCGCAGCGCGCCGCGAAGGGCGGACTTATCGCCCTCCGACGCCTCGCGAAAGCCATGCGCGAGGACGCGCTCGCGACCCGGCTCGTCGAACACTACGAGGCGACGGCCGAGTCGCCGGCGATCCGGCTCGAGGAGCCGTACGACGCCGACGGGCGGCAGGGGGTCGTCGACCTCTTCGTCCGAACCCGAACGCCCGAACCGGTCGACCGCGTGATCGAGCTCAAGGCCGACGCCGCGGTCCGCCGCGCCACCGGCGCGAACGAGATCCTGCGCCAGTACCGCCGGATGGAGCGGTACTTCCACGTCGACGAACGCCACGCGCTCCGCCCCAAGCTCGGTCGCACCGAGCCGGGCGCGCGCTACCTCCTGTGTTTCGCGCCGACGCCGACCTGCGTCCACCACGTCGCGGAGAACCGCACGCTGTACGGCTCCATCGACCCGGACGCGCGGGCGGGCGACGTGCCCGCGGTCCGCACCGTCGCGTTCCTAACGGGACTCGACGGCGACCCCGTCGACCTCGGGCTCGTCTCCGTCAACGGCGAGGCGGCGTTCGGCTCGGCGCCGTTCCGGCGGGCGGTCCCTGAAGGCTCGCGGCTCGCGGAGAGCCTGCGCGCCGTCGACGACGACCTGATCGAATTCCCCTGAGGCGCGCCGAGCGCTCGGCGTCGCTGACTGACGACTCGCCCGACTAGAGGCCGAGTTCGCGCCCGATGACGACGTGCTGGATCTCGCTGGTCCCCTCGCCGATCTCCATCAGCTTCGCGTCGCGGTAGAAGCGCTGCGGCGCGAAGTCGGTGGTGTAGCCGTAGCCGCCGAGCGTCTGGACCGCCTCCTCGGCGACCTCGCGGGCCGCCTCGCTGGCGTCGAGTTTCGCCAGCGCCGACTCCCGGGTGACCGACTCCCCGGCGTCGTACTTCGTCGCCGCCCGGTGGGTGAGGAGTCGGGCGCGCTCGATCTGCCGGTACATGTGGACCACCTTGTCGCGGACCGCGTCGAACTTCGCGATCGGCTTGCCGAACTGCTCGCGTTCCCCCGCGTACGCCTCCGCGGCCTCGTAGGCGCCCTGCGCGAGGCCCACGGAGAGCGCCGCGATCGAGATCCGCCCGCCGTCGAGCGTCTTCATCGTCTGTGTCCACCCCTCGCCCTCCTCGCCGAGCAGCCGGTCCTCCGGGATCCGCACGTCGTCGAAGCTGATCTCGCAGGTCGGCGAGCTGTTGAGCCCCATCTTGTCCCAGACCGTCGTCACCTCGAACCCGTCGTCGTTCTCGGGGTCGACGATGAACGTCGAGATGCCGTCGTAGCCGGCCTCGGGGTCCGTCACCGCCTTCACGAGGACCGAGTTCGCGACGTTCGCGTTCGTGATGAACTGCTTGGTGCCGTTCAGCACGTACTCGCCCGCCTCGGCGTCGTACTCCGCGGTCGTGTCCATGTCGGAGGCGTCCGAGCCGCTCCCGGGCTCCGTGAGCGCCCACGCGCCGAGCCCCTCGCCCTCAGCGAGCGGGCGGAGCCACTCCTCCTTCTGTTCGTCGGTGCCGAACAGGTCGATCGGCTTCGCGCCCAGAGAGGTGTGCGCGGCGTACGAGAGGCCGATCCCGCCGGAGACGCGGCCGAGCTCCTCCGTGACCAGGGCGTACATCAGCTGGTCGCCGCCGAGCCCGCCGTACTCCTCCGAGACCGGAATCCCCATCATGTCCAAGTCCGCGAGCGACTCGAACACCTCCTCGGGGAAGCGGTGTTCGTCCTCGATCTCCTGGGCGAGCGGCGCGATCTCCTCCTCGCAGAACTCTCGGACGGTGTCGCGTATCATCCGGTGTTCGGCGGGTACCTCGAAGTCCATGGGCAAGAATTGCGACGCGTGGGCATAAACGATGCGAACGACCGTGATGGACTGTGGCGGGGTCGGCGGTATCGCCCCGCGCCGACGACTTATCAGGCGCCGCCGCGAGCCGACGACTTATCAGGCGCCGCCGCGTGCCGTCGGTATGGAGTTCCGCGAGCTCGTCCGGGGGCGCGTCGACTGGCCCGACGTCGAGCGCGTCGCGCGCGAGCTGGCGGACCGGTACGACCGCGATACGATCCGGGTCCGGTTTCTCGACGCCGACAACTGGCTGTCGACGCCGATGGTCGTCGACGACGACCTCTTCGTGAAGGTAATCACCCGGCAGAACACGCTCGTCCACGCGCTGTTCACCACCGGGCGGAACCTCGGCGCGGTCTCGTCCGGCACCGAGGGGTTCTTCGAGCGCCACGAGACCCCCTACGAGATGGCGCGTCACGAGCTGGAGGCGACCCGCCGGGTCCGCGAGCTCGGCGTCAACGCGCCGGAGCCGGTCGAGGCGTTCGAGGTCGGCGACCTCGGCGTGCTGGTGTTGGAGTACCTCCCCGAGTTCCGCACGCTGGGCGAGCTCGACGCCGACGCCGTCGCCCGGCTCGCGCCAGAGCTGTTCTCGACGCTGCGGACCGTCCACGACGCGGGGCTCGCGCACGGCGACCTCCGGGCCGAGAACGTCCTCGTCGCCGACGGCGACCTCTACGTCATCGACGCGACCCGCGTGAGCGAGGACGGGCGCGAGGCCGCTCGCGCGTACGACCTCGCGAGCGCGCTCGCGGCGCTGGAGCCGATCCTCGGCGCGGCCGACGCGATCGCCGCCGCGCTGACGAGCTACTCGACCGACGAGCTGCTCGCGGCGCGCCGATTCCTCGACTTCGTCGCGATCCGTCCCGACCACGACTTCGACGCCGCGGAGCTGACGGGCGAGCTCGAGAAGCGCACGGCGTGAGACGCCGCGAGAAAGCGGACCGACCGGAGACTCAGCCGCCCAGGTACAGCTGCGAGACCTCTTCGTCGTTCAACAGCTCCTCCGGCGTCCCCTCGAACCGGACGGTCCCCTGGTCGAGGACGTAGCCGCGGTCGGAGATGCCGAGCCCCTTCGTCACGTTCTGCTCGACCATGAGGATCGCCGTGTCCATGTCGTTAACCTCCTTGACGTCCTCGAACACGTCGTCGGCGGTGTTCGGTGCGAGCCCCGCCGACGGCTCGTCGATGAGCAGCACGTCGGGCTCCATCACCAGCGCGCGGGCGAACGCGAGCACCTGACGCTGGCCGCCGGAGAGCGTCTTCGCCTTCGAGCCGCGCTTCTCGTCGATGATCGGGAACCGGTCGTACAGCGTCTCGATGACTTCCTCGAGGCTCCCGTCGCGGGCGACGCCGCCCATCCGGAGGTTCTCGTCGATCGTCAGCGAGCCGAACACGTTGTCGGTCTGGGGGACGTAGCCGATCCCCTCGCGGACGATCTCCTCGGGCGCCATCCCGCCGATGTCGCGGCCGTGGTACTCGACGGTCCCCGTCCACGGCGTCAACATCCCGAACGCGGTCTTGAGCACCGTCGACTTCCCGGCGCCGTTTGGCCCGACGAGACAGACGATCTCGCCCGGGTCGAGCCGGACCGAGCAGTCGTCGAGCACCTGCACCTCGCCGTACCCGCTGTCGACGCCCGACAGCGAGAGCACGGGGTCGGTTCCGCCGTGAGGCCCGTCCGCGGCCCCGGTCGTGTCGTCTGTCATACCGTCGCTCATCTTCCGCCTCCGAGGTACGCGTCGATGACGCGGTCGTCGTTCCGGACCCCCTCCGGCGTCCCCTCCGTCAGGACGTGTCCCTGATCCAAGACGACGATCGGGTCCGCCAGGTCCATCACGAACTCCATGTCGTGTTCGATGAGCAGGAACGTCGTTCCCTGCTCGTTGAGCCGCCGGATCTGGCCTTTGAGCTTCTTCGCCAGCGTCGGGTTCACCCCCGCCACAGGCTCGTCGAGCAGCAGCACCTCCGGCTCGGCGAGCATCGCCCGCGCGAGCTCGACGAGCTTCATCTGGCCACCGGAGATGTCGGTGGCGGGCTGGGTCGCGAGGTGGTCGATCTCGAAGTCCTCCAGTATCCGCTCCGCCTCGGCGAGGTTCGCCGACTCGCTCTCCGCGACCGTCCCCGGCGAGGTGAAAAGCGTGAAGAACGACTCGCCGGGCTGTTTCCGCGGGCCGACCAGCATCGCCTCGCGGACCGTCATCCCCTCCAGCTTCCGGGGCGTCTGGAACGTCCGGATGAGCCCGTGTTCCGCGACTTGGTACGGCTCCATGCCGGTCACGTCGGTCCCGTTCACCTCCACGGTCCCGCCGTCCGGCTCGTAGAAGCCGGAGATGAGGTTGAAAAGCGTCGACTTCCCGGCGCCGTTCGGGCCGATGAGCCCGGTGATGGTTCCGCGCTCCACCGCGAACGTCGCGTGGTCGGTCGCCGCGAGCCCGCCGAACGACTTCTGGAGGTCGTCGACGCGGAGGACCGCGTCCTCCTTCGGAAGCGCGCCCTCACTCATCGTCATCACCTCCCTTCCGCTCGCGGACGCCGCTGTCCGGCGTCTCGGGCGTTCCGCCACCGCCGACCGCGCTCGGCCAGATCAGCTCCCGCTGCGGCGGGAGGACCCCCTGCGGCCGGTAGCGCATGACGGCGACGATGACGACGCCGATCAACAGCAGTCGCAACGGCGCGGGGTCGATCGGGAGCGCCACGTCGTTCAGGAAGCGCGTCCCCTCGCGGATCGTGACGATGACGATCCCGCCGAACAGCGCTCCACGGTTGGAGCCGCTGCCGCCCAAGATCACCGCGACCCACGCGTAGAACGTCGTGATCGGATCCAGGTCGCCCGGCCCGACGTAGAGGTTCAGATGCGCGTAGAAGACGCCCGCAAGCGCCATTATCAGGCTCCCGAGGACGAACGACTGCATCTTGAACGAGTAGGTGTTCTTGCCCAGCGCCCGCGCGAGGTCCTCGTCGGAGCGGATCGTGCGCAGCACGCGCCCCCACGGCGATCGGTGTGCGCGCCGGAGGACGAAGTACGCCGCGCCCGCGAACGCGAGCACCAACAGGACGTTCAGCGACGCCTGCCAGAACGCCGTCTCCAGGATCACCGGCGACCCGGGGATCACCTCCAGCCGGAGCCCCGGCATCGTTTCCGGGAACGTCGAGAGCACCGGCCACCCGTCGAAGAAGCCCGGGATGCCGCGCAGCCCCGCGCTCCCGTTCGTCAGCCAGCGCTCGTTTAACACGATCAGCCGCACGACCTCCGCGAGCCCGAGCGACGCGATGGCGAGGTAGTCGGCCCGGAGCCTGAGCGTCGGGATGCCGATGAGCAGCGCGAGCGCGAGCGCGACGACGAGCGCGACGGCGAGCCCGACGAGCGGACTGAATCCGCCGGCGATCGGCGAGCCGCTCGCGGTCATCAGCGCGGTGCCGTACGCGCCGATGCCGAAGAACGCGGCGACGCTGAAGTTGATCAGTCCCGTGAACCCCCACTGGGCGTTCAGCCCGAAGGACAACAGCGCGTACATCCCCGCCAGCCCGACGAGGAACAGGAAGTACGTCGGACCGAGCGCCCCGGTGAGCATCGCGACGAAGAGGAACAATACGAACGCGACGCTGACGCCGAGCACCCACCCCTCCGGGCGGGAGAGGTCTGCGAACGCCGCTTTCGGGTCGTCGAGGAGGCTCACGTCGCGCCCTCCCCGGCGATCCCGTTGGGCCGGACCAACAGCACTACGACCATGATCACGAACGCGATCGCGTTCGCGTACTCGATAGTGATCATGTTCTCGATCACGGTCGCGAGCCAGTTCGGACGGATCGGTAGCGCCTCGACCACGTTGGAGAAGAACGGCGTTAGCTGGTTTATCATGCCGATGAGGAACCCGCCCGCCATCGCGCCGTAGACGGAGCCTATCCCGCCGAGGATCACCGCCGCGAAGATCACCAACAGGAGGTTAAAGCCCATCCGGGGCGCGAGCTGATTGAACAGTCCGAGGAACACGCCGCCCGCGCCGGCGAGCCCGGCGCCGATGACCCACGTCCACAGCTTGACCCGCTTCGTCCGGATACCGCTAACCCGCGCGAGGTCGGGGTTGTCCGCCATCGCGCGCATCTTCCGACCGAGGTCGGTGTACTGGAGCAGGACGTGGAGCCCGACGACGAGCGCCACCGCCGATCCGAATATCGCGACGTCGTGGAGCGTTATCCGGACGCCGTACGGCACCAGCGCCTCGATCGGCCGCAGCGGCCGGACGTCGAACCGGGTGAAGTCGGAGCCGAACCGGATCTGGATCACCGCGCGGTAGATGAACGCAATCCCGATCGACGTGATCAGCAGGCCGATCGAGTCGACGTCGAGCGGCTCGTAGATGAGCTTCTCAGTGGCGACCGCCACGACCGCGGCGACTGCGATCCCGACGACCAAGGCCAGGAAGAAGCCGTACGGGAGCCCCAACACCGCGCCGCCGAGCCCGCCGACGGCGCCGAAGGTCACGAGCGCCGAGTACGCACCGATCGTCATCGTGTCGCCGTGCGCGAAGTTCGCGAAGTCCGCGATGCTGTACACCAGCGACAGCCCGATGCTGCCGAGGACGATGATGCTGCTGAACACCAATCCGTTAGCCAGGTATCCGAGGACGGTCATCGGTCGGGATTAGCCTTCGATGAAGTCGATGCCTTCGTACGCGTGGTCCTGGACCTCCAGGACCTGAAGAAAGCCGATCGGGTCCCCGTTCTCGTCGAAGTCGATGGGGCCGCTGACCCCCTGGTAGTCGACGTCGTCCGGTCCGCCGCCCTCCGCGAGGATCCCGCTCGCGGCCTCGAACGAAGTCACCGTCTCGCCCTCCGGCCCGGAGACGCGCCGGACGGTGTCCTGGAGCGCCGCCCCCGTGAACTCGTCCGCGGCCTGGATCGCCAAGGCGGCGTTGATCACGCAGTCGTACGCGTACGCCGCCCACGAGGTCGGCTGCCGGCCGTACTCCGACTCGAAGGTGTCCGCGAACGACTGGTAGTTCTCCTCCTCGACGGGCGCGGACGGAACGACGATCTTCATCCCCTCGATGCTCCCCTCCGGGGTGTTCTCGAGCACGTTGTCGCCGGAGACGGAGTCGGCGCCGTAGAACTGCGCCTCGTACCCCGAGGAGAACACCTCGTTGACCATCGTCGCGAACTCGGCCTGGTAGGTGATGAACAGCCACGCGTCGGCGCCGGAGCTGTTCATCTCTGAGATGACGCTGGAGTACGACTGCTGGTCCTGATCGTGCGGCGTGTTGTAGACGACCTCGCCCTCGTACGCGTCGACGAACGCGTCCGTGAGGCTCTGGCCGTAGTCGTTGTTGACGTAGGTGATCGCAACCTCGTCGTAGCCGTCGTCGCTGATGAGGTTCGAGAGCGCGAGCGACTGGCTCCGCCCCGACGGCGACATCCGGAGCAGTCCCGGGAACTCGGTGAGGTTGAGCCCGGTGGAGTTCTGGCTCAGCTGAACGACGTCCGTTCCTTCGATGACGCTCTCGTAGATGGCCAGCGAGACGCCGGAGCCGACCGCGCCGATCAGGAACGGCACGCCGTCCTGATTGACGAGCTTCTGGGCGGCAGCGATCCCGCCCTGGTTCTCGCTCTCGGAGTCCTCGACGACGATGTCGAGGTCTCGCCCGTTAATGCCGACCTCGTTGACCATCGAGAGGGCGAGGTCGACGCCGCGCTGGTTCCGCTCGCCGAACGCCGACAGCGACCCGGTCTGGGAGTCGACCATCCCGATCTCGTAGGCCTCGGTCGAGTCGCCGCCGTCGCCGCCGTCGCCGCCGTCGCTGCCGTCACTGCCGTCGCTGCCGTCACTGCCGTCGCTGCCGTCGCTGCCGTCGTCAGTCGTGCTGAGACAGCCCGACAGTCCGACGAGTCCCGCACCGCCGGTCAGTTTCAGCAGCGTCCGCCGATCCGTCATGCCCGTGGTATTCCGTGACATATGTTTCCGATAGTCCCGAGCACATTCGGCTACCTTAACCCCGACCCGTCCATGGTCGGTGAGCGCGCGGCAGATCGATGAATCGGCTGGTAGTGGCACTGAAAGAATTTTATACAGGAATATGTCTTCGGAACGATTGGTCGGGTGCCATTATATACCGCTCCGGATCCGCAGTGATCGTATGATCCCGCCCATCGCGAGCAACTTTGTCGCCGGGGAGACGCCGGAGGCGGCGCTCGCTCACGTCGAGGGGCTCAACAACCGCGGCGTGGCCGGCATCCTGAACCTGCTCGGCGAACACTACGAGGAACGGCCCCCCGCCGACGCCGACGCCAACGCGTACGTCGACCTCGTCGAGGCGATTGCGGAGCGCGGCGTCGACGCCTGCGTCTCGGTCAAATCGAGCCAGATCGGCCTCGACATCGCCGACGACGTCTTCGAAGAGAACCTGGCGCGCATCGTCGAGGCGGCTAACCCGCCGTCCGCGACCGGGCCGGACGGGACGGGCACCTTCGTCTGGATCGACATGGAGGACCACGAGACCACCGACGTGACGCTCGACGCGTTCGAACGGCACGCCGTCGAGACGGACGGCAACGTCGGCGTCTGCGTGCAGGCGAACTTGAAGCGGACCCGCGAGGACCTCGAACGGCTCGCCGACCTCCCGGGGAAGGTCCGACTCGTCAAGGGCGCGTACGACGAGCCGGCCGCGATCTCCTACAAAAAGAAAGCGCGCGTCGACGAGTCGTACCGCGACTGCCTCGCGTACATGTTCGAGGCGTTCGACGACGGCGTCGCCGTCGGGAGCCACGACCCCGCGATGATCGACTACGCGAAGCAGCTGTACGCCGACCACGGGACCCCCTACGAGGTCCAGATGCTGACCGGCGTCCGGGAGTCGGCGCAGTTCGAACTCGCGGCCGAAGACGACGTGAAAGTCTACCAGTACATCCCGTACGGCTCCAAGTGGTTCTCCTACTTCTACCGGCGGATCCGGGAGCGCAAGTCGAACGCCCTGTTCGCGCTGCGCGCGATCATCGGGAACTGAACGAACCGGGGCAAAGACCGGCGATCGGGCGCTACCATTTATCAATCGGCGTGTGAGTTTTCCGTCCGCCGTTTATCAGTGATTGAACGACCGACGACGGACGCCTCCAAATTCCCGGCCGCTCGGTTATAAATGGTCGCTAGCAGATCGGCGGCAAACAGTTCCAAAGCCCCAGTCGCGAGGACGGCGCACGCTCGCTGCGGTCCTCAGTCGCTCGCTTCGCTCGCTCCTTGCGGTCCTTACGCCACCTGCGCCGTCCTCGCGACTGCCCCTTTGAGTCCCTACCCGACCGCGACCGCACGGCGCCTCACGCCTCGCCAACCTCGTCAGTCGCTGTCGCTTCGCTCCGGCGACTGACTCCCTCGCGCGTGCTGACTCGCGGCCGCCGATAGCGGCCGCTCGCAGGCACGCGCCACCGCCTTCATTCATAACCAATCGGCGCTGTCGCTCGCGGATATTTAAATACCGTACCGCGCTCGACGCGCTGTAACACTCGCTCCGCAGTCGACACTGGCGTTCACGGGTCCAGTAGCTTCGACTCCGCCTTCCGCAGGTGTTCGAGCAGCGTCGTCTTCGAGACCTCCATGTCGTCGGCGAGCTCGCGCGTCGACGCCTCTCGGGGCCACTCGTAGTAGCCCGCTTCGCGGGCGTGTTCGTACACCTTCCGCTGTGTCGTGGTCAGCGTGTCGAGCCGCTGCTCGCGGGGGGTCCGCCCGGCGTGACCCGACGACGACATCGACTCCACCGTCACCTCCGCGCCGGCCGCCTCCTGAACCGCGTCGAGCGACTCCCGGATCTCGGTGCGCTCGCCGACGAAACACACCTGCCACTCCTCCCGTCCGCCCTCGATCCGGACCGGCGCGCTGTGGACAAAGCCGTGTTCCAAAAGCGTCGGACACACCATGTCGCCCGGGTCGTACTCCAGGAAGAACTCGCGGACGACGTTGCCCGGGGCGTCCCGAGCGCGCCCGAACCGCTCCTGTAGCTCCAAGAGGTTCCCCGCGCGGTCGGACTCGCGGATCGCGTCGAGCAACGCTTCGACCTCCTCGTTCGTGTCTCCGAACGCCGTGAACAGGCCGTTCACCGTGTTCGGCGCGTCGCTTTCGGCCATCGGTGAGTTGTAGATCGCGTGTGCGAGGACGCCGCCGCCGGTCTTTTTCGTCGCCTCGATCGCCCAGCAGTTCGGATGCCAGAGGTCGAGCGTGAGCCGGGTTCCGGCCCACTCGCTCGCCCCTTCTGGTTCGGTTGTCGCCATTGGTACCGCATGTTTGGCACTACATCACAAAGACCTTACCGACCATGGTAGGGTGGGTTATTTGGACGTGCCGACCGGATGTCTCGAATATGGCGCAGCCCTACCAGCACTACATCGACGGCGAGTGGGTCGACGGCGACGGGTCCGAGACCTTCGAGAGCGAGAACCCCGCGACCGGAGAGACGCTCGGAGAGTTCCGTCAGGGGACCCCCGAGGACGTCGACCGCGCGGCCGACGCAGCGGACGCGGCGTTCGAGGAGTGGCGCGAGCTCTCGCGGATCCAGCGCGCGGAGTACCTCTGGGACGTGTACCACGAGCTCCGCGACCGGACCGACGAGCTCGGGGAGATCGTCACCAAGGAGTGCGGGAAAGAGATCAGCGAGGGGAAAGCGGACGTGGTCGAGGCCGCGCACATGGTCGAGTGGGCCGCTGGCGACGCCCGGCATCCGAAGGGAGACATCGTCCCCTCGGAGATCCCCTCGAAGGACGCGTACATGCGACGGAAACCGCGCGGCGTCACCGGCTGTATCACGCCGTGGAACTTCCCGGTCGCGATCCCCTACTGGCACATGGCCATTGCGCTGGTCGAGGGGAACACCGTCGTGTTCAAGCCGGCCGAGCAGACGCCGTGGTGCGCGCAGATCATCGCAGAGATGTTCGACGACGCCGGCATCCCCGACGGCGTGTTCAACATGGTACAGGGGTTCGGCGACGCGGGCAACGCGATCGTCGAGAACGACGACGTCGACACCGTCATCTTCACCGGCTCGGCCGAGGTCGGCCACCACATCCAAGAGAAGCTCGGCGGCGTCGCCGGCAAGCGCGCCGCCTGCGAGATGGGCGGCAAGAACGCGATCGTGGTCACCGAGGAGGCGGACCTCGACGTCGCGGTCCACTCCGCGGTGATGTCCTCGTTCAAGACGACCGGTCAGCGCTGCGTCTCCTCCGAGCGCCTGATTGTCCACACGGACGTGTACGATGAGTTCAAGGAGCGGTTCGTCGAGGTCGCGGAGTCGGTCGCGGTCGGTGACCCCCTCGACGAGGACACCTTCATGGGGCCGCTCATCGAGGAGGAACACCGCGAGAAGGTCACCCGAAACAACGAGGCGGCCCGCGAGGAGGGCGTGAACGTGCTCGTCGACCGGACCGAGCTCGACGACGAGGAGATCCCAGACGGCCACGAGGACGGCTACTGGGTCGGTCCGTTCGTCTACGAGGCCGACGCCCACGCCGACCTGACGTGTACTCACGAGGAGGTGTTCGGACCCCACGTCGCGCTCATGGAGTACGACGGCGACATCGAGGAGGCCGTCGAGATCCAGAACGACACCGACTACGGGCTGGCTGGCGCGATCATCTCCGAGGACTACCGACAGATCAACTACTACCGCGACCGCGCCGAGCTGGGGCTGGCGTACGGCAACCTCCCGTGCATCGGCGCCGAGGTCCAGCTCCCCTTCGGCGGCGTGAAGAAGTCCGGCAACGGCTACCCCTCCGCCCGGGAGGCGATCGAGGCCGTCACCGACCGCACCGCGTGGACCCTGAACAACTCGAAGGAGATCGAGATGGCGCAGGGCCTCTCGGCGGACATCAAGACGAAAGACGACTGATCCGGCCGGAATGACGCCCGGTGACGGGCGTCCGAACGCTTCTCACTCTGTTACGCCGCGAACCGCCGCGACCGTCTCTTCCGCCGTCTCCGCCGCCGCGAGCGCGCCGCGCGCCGCGAGCCGCTCGCGCGGGCGCCCGACCGGTTGCGGCTCGGAGGCGGTCTCGATCAGCTCGGCCTCCCGCAGGAGCCGTTTTATCCGCGTGAACGTCGAGGGGCTCCCGAGACCCGCGTCCTCGCAGGCCCGCCGGAGCGTGCGGTCGAGGGCGCCTTCGCGGGCGCCGACCGCGTAGGTGCGGACGCGGGTCTCCTCCGGGCCGGGACCGACGGTTCCGGGCGAGTCCGCGTCGACCTCGGCGTCGAGCGCGCGGAGCACCGCGGCGGCGACCGACTCGTCGCACCGCGCCGCGAACCCCTCGTACACCCGCCGCCGACTGGGCGTTCGGAGCCGGTACGGGGCGGCGTCAGCGAACTCCGGGGCGTACCGCTCGCGGATCGAGGCGTCGGCGCCGACGCGGTGCCACCGCCTCCCCTCTCCGGCCGCCTCGATCTGTTTATGGGCGTCGCCGCGCTCGTCTCCGATCAGCGCGAACCCCGTGTCCTCGCCCGCCAGCACCGGGTTCGGCTGCGGCGCGTCGAGGACGCGGAGGTCGAGCAGGTCCGCGTCGAGCAGCGCCGCGAGCCGGCTCGCCGACCGGAACCCCGCCGTCGCGGCGTCGACCGCGGACTCGCCCGCATACGCGTTCAGCGTCGGGAGACCGGACGGACCCCGGTCGGCCTCCCCGCTGACCGCGTCCGCCCCGCTCGCCAGCTCGGCGACGCTCGGGTCGACGAGCGACGGAGCGACCGCGCGGTACGACTCGACGACCGCTCGGAGGAGCCGCGGTCCGGGGTCGACGAGGATCGGCTCCGAGAGCGCGCCCAACGGGAGCGGCTCCGGAGTCGAGGGCAGCGCCAGGTCGGTCGTCATCGAGCGATCCTACGGACCCGACGGATTAAGCGTGGGGGGACGCCGGGGGCGCGCCAACCGCAGGACGCAGCGGAACCTCCGGATCGCGGCGTGCCGGCTCGCGCGCCTTTTTGCCCCCGCGCTCGAAACCCGAAGCCGGGCCACCGCTCGACCTGTCGATCGGGCTCGGAACGTCCGGGCTCGACGACCCCGAGACCTGTACCGACACCGTCGCCGCGGCGCTGGACGCCGGCTACCGTCACGTCGACACCGCGCAGATGTACGACAACGAGGCGGCGGTCGGCGAGGGGATCGCCGCGAGCGACGTCGATCGCGACGACGTGGTCGTCGCGACGAAGGTCCACCCCGAGAACCTCGCGCCCGACGACGTCCGCGAGACGGCGCGGGCGAGCCTGGATCGGCTCGGCCTCGACCGCGTCGACCTCCTGTACGTCCACTGGCCGATCCGAGCGTACGACGCGGAGACCACGCTGCCCGCGTTCGACGAACTCCGCGATGAGGGGGTGACCGACCACGTCGGCGTCTCGAACTTCACGCCCGATCTGCTGCGCGAGGCCCGCGAGATCCTCGACGCGCCGATCGCGGCCCACCAAGTCGAGTGTCACCCGCGGTTCCGGCAGCCGGAACTGCGCGCCCTCGCCGACGAGTTCGACCACCGGCTCGTGGGCTACTCCCCGCTCGGCCGCGGGGAGATCCTCGACGATCCGGCGATCCTCGAAATCGCCGAGCGAAACGACCTCTCGCCGGCGGTCGTCGCGCTCGCGTGGGCGTTCGATCGCGGTATCGTGCCGATCCCGAAGGGGCGAGGCGACCACCTGCGGGAGAACCTGCGCGCAGTCGACGTCGACCTGCCCGACGAGGACCTCGATGAGATCGATGCGCTCGATCCGGGGGAACGTCAGATCGACCCCGACGACGCGGCGTGGAACCGCTGACGGGGCGGCCGGCTGACACCGCGATCAGACCGCGTCGAGCCGCGCCCGCAGCTCGGCGTCCGCCCGATCGACCAAGGCATCGAGGGGCTCGTCGAGGTACGGTACCCACTGATCGATGAATCCCGAGCGTCCGAGCATTCTGACGACCTCGTAGACTGGGCGCCGCCGTTCGAACCCCTCGGGAAGCCCCCCGGCGCGCTCGCGGTATCCCTCGCGGAGGGCCGCGGCGAACCGTTCCGAGCCGGTCGAGTCGAACCCGTTGAGCAGCTGGTCCTCCGCGCGCACCAGGTCCCGAGCCGGGTCGCCGGCGTGGGACAGCTCCCAGTCGATCGCCGCGACGCCCGGGCCGTCGGTAGCGTCCGCCCCGTCCCCTTCGGCCGTCACGAAGAGGTTCGGCTTCGTGACGTCGCCGTGGAGCAGCGCCGCCGGCGCGCCGTCGAGCAGGTCCCGGTTCGCGCGCACGCAGTCGACGACGGCGTCGTAGTGGTCGGCGAGCCGCTCCGAGGTGCCGATCTCGCGCGTCCGCTCGACCGTCGCGAGCAGCACGTCCGTCCACGGCGCGAACTCGATCGCGAGTCCGGTCTGCGCGTCGGGTCCCGCGGTCGCCGCTCCTTCCGCCGCGCTCCCGCGCTCCGCCCCCGCGCCAACGATCTCCCCGTGGCTCGCGAACCGGTCGGCGTGGAGCGCGGCGAGCGCACGCCCGACGCGGCGGAGCAGTCGCTCGCGCTCGTCGCCGCTCGCCGCCTCGTAGACGCCCAGCAGCCCTCGGCCGGGCGCCGGCGCCGTCGCGAGGTATGCCGGGTCGCCGTCGGGGTCGGCCGCCAGCACCTCGGGGACCGCGATGGGTCCGTGCTCCCGGACGTATCCGAGTACGGCGCGCTCTCGGGCGAGCCGGTTGCTCTCGTCGGCGAGCGCGATCTTGAGGAACGCCCGTCCGCCGTCGGCGAAGGCGACGCCGACCGTCTCGTTGGCGCCGTTCCACGAGGGGCCGACGCCGGTCAGCCGGTCGACCTCGCGGTCAGGAAACGCCGCGGCGAGCGCGCGGTCGATCGGTTCCGATCCGGTGCCGTTCATGCGTTCCGTTCCGCACGGCCCCGTGTTAATATTGTTGTCAGGACAGGGATGACCGTGCCACGTAAAATCTCGGAACACGTTTCAGAATCCTGTTACCGCGTGATTATCGATGCCCTCATACGTGTTGGTGAAAGATAATAAACTCGTGGAAGACGGGTCACCGGACGGGCGTATCGCGTTCGATGTCGACGCGACGACGCTCACCGTCCGCGACGTGATCGAGGGCGAGGAGATGCGGCTCGGCGTCGACCGCGAGCCGGATCTCAGTCCGGCGCTGCCCGCGTTATTCCCGTCTCCGGTCGACGACGCGGTCAGTTTCGAGGCGCAGTCGCTGACCGTTCCGGAGTACACGTCGATCGTCGTCCGCGACGACGAGGGCAAGTTCATCGGGCGGCCCACCGAACCGGCGGAGTTCCCGCGTGGATCGTACTGTATCGACATCACTGGCGTGACGAAGTCGTCCCTCAGGTTCGAAGACGCAGAACTCTCCGTGAGCGGGGTCGAAGGCTCCGACCCGGTCGAGATCGCGCTCGGCCGTCCGGCGACCGTCAGTCTCAGCGCGCGGTCGCTCCACACTCGTCCCGAGGCGACGATCTCCGTCCCCGACGATCCGGAGGCGCTCGCGGCGGCGGTGTCGGTGTTGGGGTCGTCGATCCGGGAGTTCTCCGCGGAGCGATCCTGGCCGACCCTGCGGGGGTATCCGCCCCGAATCCGGCGAGGCGAGTCGCTCGATATTCCGACCCCGTTGACCGTCCCCGACACGGGCGTCGAGGTCGTCGTCCGACCGACGTACGCCGACGTGTACCGTCTCTCGACGCTCGCCTACTACCTCGGCGCGCGGATGACGGTCAGCGAGGAACCGGCCGTCCGGCTCGACACCGGGTACACGGAGCGGCTTCCCGCCGACGGTCGCGGACTCGAAGAACGAGTCGGTGAACTACTGCGGACGTGGTTCTTCCTCGACACGCTCGTGCGGACCGACGGCTACACGCTCTCCGACAGGAAGGAGTACGATCAGGTGGGGCCGCAGCTCCCGTTTTACCCGCCGAATCTGGACGGCCTCTCGCTGAGCGAGCGGGTGATGGAGTACTTGGAGGTCGACCCGGGAACCGTCGAGCCCTACGCTCCCAACTGGTCGACGGAGGCGATACTCCGTCCCGATCCCGCCGGTGCGGAGCTCCTGCCCCACCTCGCGCACGTTCTCGCACCGGTCCGAGTCCGCGGTTCCGCCGGGCGGATGCGCTCGGGAGATCCGGTCGGACTCACGACGGCAGACCGGCCGAGCGGCAGTCATCCGCTCCCCTCACGCGAAGGCGGCTCGGCACCGGACCCGGATTCGGATCCGATACCGGCGTGGACCGCCGCGGCGCTCCCGGCGGCGTACGAACACCAGCTACGGCGAACTCCACCGGACCCCGGAGAAGCGTCCGTCACGTTCCTCATCCGATCCCCGGAGCGGGCGCGGCGACTGCGCGAGGCGCTCACCAGCCCGTCGCTCCCCGCGGGCGTCGGGGCCCTCTCGGTACTCGAAACGCCGACCGCAGACGTCGTCGCGGACGCGCTGTCGGACCCGTCGGTAGACCTGTTGTACTGCGACCTCCCCCTCGACGGCGGCGTCCCGGTCGCCAACGGCGCTCCCGTCGACTTCCCTCACGACTCGACGGCGGACGATCGATCGGCTCCGGTCGTCAGCGTCTTCGAGGGAAGTTGGCGCGTCGCCGCCGGCGTCGACGCGGTCCGGCGCGGCGGCACCGGGGCCGCGGTGATCGACGGTCGCAGCCCCGCCGAACGGATCCGAACCGCGGTCGAACTGCTCGCCGCGGCGGGCCTCCCGCTCGACACGTCCCTCGCCACGCTACCGCTTCCCGGTCGGCCGCCGGTCCGTTTCGCGGGCAACGGTTCTACGAACGTGATGCCCCCGAACCCTCCGACGCCCAGGCTCGCCTTCGTCGAATCAGCGACCGATTCTGAACACCGCGTCACTTGGCGAACGGTGCTTTCCCCCCTCTCGTGGTTCGGGGCGGAGTATCAGATCGTTTACGACTGCTTCGACGAGAAGACGCGACTCGTCGGACGCGACCCGACGGAGCGACCGGCCCTCTCCTCTGAGACGGTGGCCGAGTGGTCGATCGAACCCGACACCGTGCTGTTCCTCAACGGACGGTTCATCCCTCCGGCTACCGATCTCACGGTTAAAGACGTTGAGAAGTCGGCTCGACAGGCCCTCTCGGCCGATAGGGGCTCGGAATCTCCAGAGCGGACGGCGATCGATGACGAGTGTCAGTCTCACGAGTGATTTCGCTCGGCGACCGCCCACAGATGTTTAAAGATTGTCCTCAGCATCTTCCACCCGCCGATATTTTTTATCCTCCGGACGACGAACCGCCGCGTATGCCCCAAGTCCACCTTGACGAGGAGACGGTCGAGCGACTCGACTCCCTCCGGGTCGACGACGAGGAGTACGACGAGATCGTGACCGAACTGATCAACATCTACGAGGCGGAGAAGCTCACGCTGTTCCGCGGTAGCGATCTCGACTGAGGCCGCGGGGCGGACGGGTCCCCCGAACCCGGCCGTCGACTACTCCTGATACGCGAGGCGGACCTGTTCCCACTTCCCGACTTCCTCGAGGTGCGCCTGTAGCTCGTCGGCGTACTCCTGAACGAGCCGCTCGGCGGCCTCCAGCTCCTCGTCCGAGGGACCACCGGATCCGCCCCCGCCGCCGAGCCCGAGTGCGCCCTTAATCGAGTCGACCACGCCCCCGCCGGACCCGCCGGAGTCGCCGCCGGGAGCGCCGCCCATCCCCGCCATCTGCGACCGGAGGTTCTCCAGTTCCGGCATGATCGCGGGGAGGTTCGACGTGTCCGCGACGACGCGGGCGGCGTCGGGGTCGTCGGCGTTCTCGATCTCCAGATCGGTGGCCGTCATGATCAGGCCCCACTCCTGGCTGGAGAAGCGCGACGCGGCGACGCGCTCGTTGAACTGGTTGTCGACGGTCATCCGCTCGCCGACGATGGCGTCGGTCCACTCGCTCATGCGACTCCGTTCGCCGGTCGCGGTGAAAAGTCCGTCCCCCTCGCGTCAGGGTGCGGACGCCGACGGGGCGCGCTCAAGACCGCCGGAGATCGTCGAACGCGGCGCCCGCGAGTCAGGGGCCCAACGCCACG
>NZ_NEWI01000390.1:0-1161 GCF_002135005.1 Halorubrum sp. SD612
GTACGCCTTCGACGGGGCGCTCCGGCTGCGGATCGTCGGCTCCGCCGCGTGGCTCTCGTGGTACGTGTTCGCCGCGCTGGTGTCGCCGCTCGCGGCCGCCGTCCCGGCGGTCGCGGTCGCGGTCGGCCTCCTCCTCTACCCCGAGTGGTACGTGATCGACACCGCCGGGGTGTTGATGGGCGCGGGCGCCGCCGGGCTGTTCGGCATCTCGTTCGGCCTGCTGCCCGCGCTGATCTTGCTCGCCGTCCTCGCCGTCTACGACGCGATCTCGGTCTACGGCACCGAGCACATGCTGTCGCTCGCGGAGGGCGTGATGGACCTGAACATCCCGGTCGTGTTGGTGATCCCGCTGTCGCTGTCGTACTCGCTGCTCGACGGCGAGTCGGCCAGCGAGGAGGCGTCGGGCGTGGGCGAGGAGCCCACATCCGAACCCGGTTCGGAGGACGAGGACGACGCGATTCCCGACGGCGAGGACGACGCGAGCCTCGACGAAGCGGACGACGGTCCCGCTGAGGGCGGCGACCGCGACGCCTTCTTCATCGGCCTCGGCGACGCCGTCATCCCGACGGTGCTGATCGCGAGCGCGGCGACGTTCTCCCCGGCGGCGGCCCTGTCGGTTCCGCTCCTCGGCGTCAACCTCCCCGCGCTGCTCGCGATGGTCGGCACGCTCGCGGGCCTGATCGTCCTCATGCGGTGGGTGATACAGGGCAGGCCGCACGCGGGGCTTCCCCTCTTAAATGGCGGCGCGATCGGCGGCTACCTGATCGGCTCGCTCGTCGCCGGCGTCCCGCTGATCGAGGCGCTGGGGCTTGCGGGGTTCTTTTAAATATATTCGGGCGTCCGATAATTTCTTTATAAACTGCTGGCTGACGCAAACACCACCGAAGCCCCAGCCGCTCGGCTGTACGACGATATTATTTATAAACCTCCGATCGCCACGAACACCACCGAAGCTCCAGCCGCTCGTTTATAAATGGCTGACTGTGGATCGACGGTGAACACCACCGAAGCCCCAGCCGCGAGGCAGGCGCACGCTCGCTGCGCGCTTCAGTCACTCGCGTTGCTCGCTCCCTCCAGTGCTTACGTCGCCTGCGCCTGCCTCGCGACTGCCCCTTCGATTCCCACCCGACCGCACAGCACCGCAGCCTCACGCCTCCCCAG
>NZ_NEWI01000391.1:0-1157 GCF_002135005.1 Halorubrum sp. SD612
GTCGTCGGCAACGTCGGGACGCGCGAGGCCGCCGAGGCCGCGGTCGACTTCGCCGACGGGCTGAAGGTCGGCATCGGGCCGGGCTCTATCTGTACCACGCGCGTCGTCAGCGGCGCGGGAATGCCCCAGATGACCGCGGTCGCCGAGGTCGCGGACGTCGCGAGCGCCCACGGCGTCCCGGTGATCGCGGACGGCGGCATCCGCTACTCCGGCGACGCGATCAAGGCGCTCGCGGCGGGCGCCGACGCGGTGATGCTCGGCTCGTACTTCGCCGGCACCGACGAGGCGCCGGGGCGCGTCATCACGATGCAGGGGAAGAAGTACAAGCAGTACCGCGGGATGGGCTCCGTCGGCGCGATGAAGTCCGGCGGCGGCGACCGCTACCTCAAGGAGGAGGACGAGGACGAGGAGTTCGTCCCCGAGGGCGTCGAGGCGGCGACGCCGTACAAGGGGAGCCTCGGCTCGGAGCTCCACCAGCTCACCGGCGGGATGCGCTCCGGGATGGGGTACGTCGGCGCCGAGACCGTCCCCGACCTCCACGAGCGCGCGGAGTTCGTCCGGGTCTCCTCGGCGGGCCAGAGCGAGAGCCACCCGCACGACGTGATGATCACGGACGAGGCGCCCAACTACAGCCCGGGCGAGTAACGGCGACCGGTCGCCGGCCGGATTCGTCCGGTCCCGAGCCCGACCGAGGGGGCGTCCGGACGGCGCGTCGAAGAGGTATTTTAATATAGCCAGCGATGAGACGAAACGTGTGAGCGAACACCCCCTCGCTCCCGTCATCCATGAGTGAGCAACCGCCGCTGGTCCTCGTGGTCGAGGACGAACCCGACCTGGCCGACCTGTACGCCGCTTGGCTCGGCGACGAGTACCGCGTCCGAACCGCGTACGGCGGCCGCGAGGCGCTCGACCAGCTCGACGAGGCCGACGACGCGGTCGACGCGATACTGCTCGACCGTCGGATGCCCGGCCTCTCCGGCGACGAGGTCCTCACCGCCGTCCGCGACCGCGGTATCGACTGCCGGGTCGCGATGGTCACCGCCGTCGAGCCCGACTTCGACATCCTGGAGATGGGGTTCGACGACTACCTCGTCAAGCCCGTCACCAGCGACACTCTCCGGGAGACCGTCGACGGCCTGCTGCGGCGCGGCGAGTAC
>NZ_NEWI01000392.1:0-1142 GCF_002135005.1 Halorubrum sp. SD612
CCCGGACGGACCGGCTGTCGCCCGACGCCCGGCACGGGAACGTTCAACTCGGCGGGGGACCTACCGCGGTGCATGGACGCACGAGCAGTCGCGGGCAGACCCGTGGAACGAACCGTGGTGACTGACGCCCGCCCCTGAGGTCGTCGGCGTGGACATCAGCGGCCGCCACGAGGAGGACGGCGGGTACCTGATGGTCGCGGCCGCGGTCCACGCGCGGATCGACTCCTCCCGGATCCGCTCGGTGGAGGGGATGGGCTTCGCCGCCGCGCGCGAGGGCCCGACGCTGGAGGCGACTGTCTCCCTCGCCGCCGAGGCGGTGGGCGACCTCCCGACCCCGCCGAACGGGCCGGTCGTCGCGGAGGGCGGGGAGTTCTACGAGGAGCCGGCGGAACGGGTCGGGCTCAGCTTCCAGCCCGAGTTTAAATACGTCGAGAGCGTAGGCGAGCGCGAAACAGTGCAGGCAGCACACCACGCCGCGTACGCCGCCCGGAACCTCCTCCGATGAGCGGGGGCGCCGAGCGAACGGACGCCAGCGCCGAGCCACCGACCGAGGGGCGCCGCGCGGTCGTCGCGAAGCGGGTCGATAGCGGGGAGGCGGACCTCACCGAGATCTCGCAGCTCGCGGCCGCCGCGGGCTACGACGTGGTCGGCGAGCTCACCCAGACCCGCACCGAGGACGCCGCGTTCATGTTCGGGGAGGGAAAGGTCGCGGAGCTCCGCGACCTCGTCCGTCGGACGGACGCCGAGGCGGTGATAATCGACAACGACGTGGGCCCGTACCAGACGTTCAACGTCGGCGGGAGGCTCCCGGAGGGCGTCGAGGTCGTCGACCGCTTCACGCTCATCCTGGAGATCTTCGGCCAACGCGCCGACACCCGGAAGGCGCAGCTTCAGGTCGACCTCGCGGAGCTTCGCTACGAGCTCCCGCGCGCCGAGGCGAAGGCGAGCCTCGCGAAGCGCGACGAGCGCCCGGGGTTCATGGGGCTCGGCGAGTACGACGAGAGCGTCGAGCGCGACATCAAACGGCAGATATCGGAGATCCGAGACGAGCTGGAGTCGATCGCGGCGAAGGAGGAGGCCCGCCGCGAGCAGCGCCGCGACTCCGGCTTCGACCTGGTCGCGCTCGCGGGCTACACCAACGC
>NZ_NEWI01000393.1:0-1130 GCF_002135005.1 Halorubrum sp. SD612
GGCGGCGGCCGCGACGCCCGGCCCCTCCGGGACGTCGTCGCGCTCGTTCACCGCGGCGTTCGCGCGGCCGAGCTCGCGCGTCAGGTCCGCGATGGAGACGGCGTCGGAGCCGTCCGCGTCCGGGTCGGCCTCCAGCGCCGGGAACACCTCCTCGCGGAGGTGGCCCTCGAACTCCGCGAAGTGCTCCTGCGGGAGGTAGACGTTGTAGATGCGGTCGACGCCCTCGTCGCGGAGCCCCTCGTCGTGCTCGCGGAGGCTCTTCTCGGGGTCGTGAGTCCGCCCGTGGTGGTGTTTGCCGCCGATCGCCTCGATGGCGTCGTGGGTGAGGTTCGCGCCGGTGGTCACGAGGGCGTCGACGTAGCCGTCGCGGATGAGGTCGGCGACGATCCGGCGCATCCCCGCGGGGACCATCGCGCCCGCGAGCGAGAGGAACACGGTACAGTCGTCGTTCTCGAACATCTCCGCGAGCACGTCGCCCGCCTCGTTGACGGCGGCGGCGCCGATCCCGGCGTCCCCGTACCCGTCGACGAGCTCGCTCACCGTCATCCCGGCGGTCGCGCGCGTGTGGCCCATCGGGTCCGCGTGGAACTCCTCGCGGTGCGGCTCGTGGCCGCCGTCGCCGTGGTCGTGGCCGTCGCCCTCGGCGTCCGCGCCGTGTTCGCCCGCGTCGTCCCGCGTTCCCTCGTCGCTGTCGGCCATGGCCCCGGATGGGGCCGGCGCGCGTTTGAAACGACCGATCCGGGCGCGGACCGCCGGCGAGGTCGCGGGCCGGCTACCCGCCGCTCACCGGCGGGAACAGCGCCAGCTCGTCGCCCGCCTCCAGCGTCGCGTCGAGCCCCTCGTCGTGGCGGACGCTCCGGCCGTTCCGGAGGACGTTGATGTGGTCCGCGACGGTTCCGTCCTCGATGACGCGCTCCCTGAGGCCGGGATGCGCGTCCAACAGCGCGTCGAGCGCGTCGCCGACCGTGTCGCCCGGCTCCGCGTCGACCGTCACGGTGCGGTCGCCCGCGATCTCCGCGAGGTCGGCGAACAGCTTCCACTCCATGGCGGATCCCCGCGCGGGCGACTCAAGAGCGTTGCGTCCCGTCGGGGGCGTCCGCGTCGTCGTCCCCGCCCGCGGCCGACGGGAC
>NZ_NEWI01000394.1:0-1092 GCF_002135005.1 Halorubrum sp. SD612
CTCCGGGTGCGCGTGGTCGTGACCGCCGCCCCCGTCGTGGCCGCCGCCCTCCTCGCCGGCGATGGCGCGTTTCCAGCCCGCGGACCCCTTCGCGGCCGCGAAGTCGAACCGGCCGGTGTCGAGCACCTCGTCGGGGTCGACCGCGGAGTGGGTGGTCCGGATCCGCTTCGCCCTCGGCCCCAACCGCTCCGCGACCGACTCGATGCGGTCGAGCACGTCGTCGGGCACCGTGTCGGTCTTGTTCACGAGGAGGACGTCGCAGAACTCGATCCCCTCGACGAGCACGTCCGCGAGCGGGCGGTCCGTCTCCGGCTCCGCCCCGCCCGGCAGGCTCTCGCCCGCGTCGAACTCCTTCCAGAAGCCGTACGCGTCGAGGACGGTCACCATCGTGTCCAGCCGGAACCGCTCTCGCGGGTCGACGTCGCTGTCCTCGGTGCCCTCCGTGAACGCCCGCGCGACGGGCACCGGCTCCGAGATGCCCGACGACTCCACGAGGAGGTAGTCGAACTCGCGCGACGCCGCGGGCGCGGCGGCCTCGGAGAGCAGGTCGTCTTGGAGCCGACAGCAGATACAGCCGTTCGAGAGGTCTATCACGCCCTCCTCGTCGTTCTCGCGGGCGATCTTCTCGGCGTCGACGTTCACCTCGCCCATGTCGTTTAAGATGACGGCGATCCGCCGGTCCCCGGGGTTCGCGAGCAGGTGGTTCACCAGCGTCGTCTTCCCGGCGCCGAGGTAGCCGCTGAGGACGGTGACCGGAATCCGCTCGTCTGTCATGTGTGTTATCAGTGACCACGACTGTATGAAACGATCGATCGGGACGGTCGAGACGAACGTTCATCCGTTCCACCCCCGTACCGCCGGCCGATGGACCTGACCGAGTCGACGCTCCGGGACCGCGCCCGGGCGTACGCGGAGGCGGAGCCGCTGTACGACGTGGAGCGCCAGCACGTCGAGACGGTCCCGAAGACGTTCGCGGGCGACGAGTACGGGCGTCGGGACGCGCAGTGGATCGTCCGGTGGTACTTCCGACGGTACCTCGGCGAGTACCCGGACCGGGACCCCCGCCACCCCCAGGCCGACTTCCCGCACCAC
>NZ_NEWI01000395.1:0-1089 GCF_002135005.1 Halorubrum sp. SD612
GCTAAAGCCGTGGGGTTCCCCCACTGGGGGTAACTGCGGGCAATCGACTCGGGGCTACCTCTCTCGCTCGCGCAGTTCGTCGAGCACCGAGACCGTTCCGTCCATGAACCCCTCGTCTACCACTTTGTCGGCGGCCTCGCGGGCCGCGTCGTCCGCGTTGGCGACCGCGTACGACTCGCCGGCGACGCCGAACGTCGAGACGTCGTTCTCGCTGTCGCCGACCGCGACGAAGTCGTCGGCGGCGATTCCGAGCGCGTCGGCGACGACGCCGAGCGCCCGGCCCTTGCTCACGCCCGTCGACTTCACGTGGTAGGCGTAGCCGGTGTCGACGACCTCCACGTCGCCGCCGGCGGCCGCGGCGACCTCGCGCAGGAGCGCCTCGTCCGCGTCGGTCGAGAGCGCGACCTCCGTCTCGCGCCAGCGGTTCACCGTGTCGCCCTCCCCCCAGCCGATCTCGCCGCCGCGCTCGCGGAACGCCTCGACGACGGCCCACGCGGCGTCCGGGTCGCCCACGAGCGTCGTCTCGCCGCCGACGTACGCGACGCCCCCGTTCTCCGCGATCACCGTCTCCTCGCGGCCGAGGAAGTGCGCGAGCGCCACCGGGTACGGGAACGCCTTCCCGGTGGCGAAGGCTATCGGGGCACCCCAGTCCGGTAACAGCTCGAAGACCCGCGGATCGATCCGGTGGTCCGGCGTCGTGAGGGTGCCGTCGATGTCGAGCGCGAGGGGCGGAACCATACCCGGGATCGGCGGTTCGGCGACAACTGTCTTCCGTTCGATCGGCTCTGGTAGGTGGAGGAATCGGAGCGCTGGGTCGCTGTTTATAAGCCGAATTACGGTGTTGTTGTCGGCTGTTTATATGTAGGCCACGACTCTGCGGTGATGAACTCCAGAGCCCCATCCGACCGCTTATAAATCGCTGCTGGTGGACCGGCGGCGAACAGCTTCAAAGCCCCGGCCGCTTACTTATAAACAGCAAACAGTAGACTGACCGCGAACCCCACCAAAGCCCCAGCCACGACGCCACAGTCCGCCCGCTGCCCCCCTCGGCCGCTCACCCCTCTCCCCCCCTGCCGTGCCTACCTCCCC
>NZ_NEWI01000396.1:0-1080 GCF_002135005.1 Halorubrum sp. SD612
GGGGGGGACGTGCCGGGGGAGGGCGCGGGGGAGGGTCCCAGAGACGGTGTGGACGGGAAGGGACATACGGCCCTCAACCGGCGGGGCGGTTATACGTGTGTCGGCGGGGAGCGCGTCGCCGCGGTCGCGACGCGGACGCCGGGCCAGACCGGCCTCGCGGGGTTTAAGTTCGGTCTCGGCGACCCCGGGATATGGAGCTGACCCGGGACTGGGTGACCGTCCGAGCGTCGATCCTCCTGACGTTCGCGGTCGCGGTGCTGTCGATCCTCGCCGGGCTCGCGCAGATCGGAGGGGTGGGGGTCTCCGGTCCGCTCGCCCCTTTGGTCCCCGGCTTCGTCCGCCAGACCGTCGGCTTCACGGGGACGATCACGGGCTTTTCGATGCTCGGGAGCGGCTTCGCGCTGCGGAACGGCTACCGGGTCGGCTGGTACTCGACGGCGGTGTTGCTCCCCCTCACCGCGATTCAGGGACTGATGCAGGCGTCGGTGCTGTCGTTCCCGCTGGTGGCGCTGTCCGTCCTGTCGCTGCCCGCGCTGCTGTACAACCGCGGGCGGTTCGACAGGACGTACTCCCCGTCGCCGACGCAGCTCGCCGCGGGCGCGGCGCTCGTGACGGCGGTCTCCTACGGGACGGTCGGCACGTACGCGCTCCGCGACCAGTTCGACGGGGTCGAGACCATCGTCGACGCGTTCTACTTCACCGTCGTCACCGCCTCCACGGTCGGCTACGGCGACGTGACCCCGCAGGCCGGCGCGGCCGCCGACATCGCGCAGCTGTTCGTGCTCTCCTCGCTCGTGATGAACGTCGCCGCGTTCGCGGTGGCGCTCGGGGTCCTCCTCACGCCCGCCATCGAGGCGCAGCTCTCCAAGGCGCTCGGAAAGATGACAGACAGACAGATAGACCTCCTCGACGACCACGTCCTCGTCTTAGGTTACGGGGACCTGACGGAACCGATTCTCGAAGAGCTCGACGCCCGCGACGGCGTCGAGTACGCGGTGGTGACGCCCGACGAGACCGCCGGGAGGCGGCTCGCGGACCGCGACATTCCGGTGTTCACCGCGGACCCCACCACCGTCGACC
>NZ_NEWI01000397.1:0-1077 GCF_002135005.1 Halorubrum sp. SD612
CTCGGTTCGGGGGGTGCGGCGGGCCGATGTCGCAACCGATCGCCATCCACCGTCGCGTAGACCGCGTCTTTGCACTCGCCTCGTCGGCTCGCCGGACCCGCGCCGTCACCGGTGACGACGCTTGCGGACCCGGACGGGCCAGACTGACGGGGGCGGACCCCCGTAGTATCCGACCTGAGTTGGGACGCGGACCCCGGCGACTGCCCGTCGCCGGCGGCTTCATCTGTGCGAGCGGTCGGCGTCTCGACGACGCCGAACTCGAACGTCGCGCCCGACTTGGGCACGCGCTTGTCCCCCGACCCCGTCCGGACCACGAGGGTGCCGAACGTCTCGTCGAGCACGCGACCGGCGATACCCACGTGGGCGTCGCTGTCGGCGTCGACCACCCGAACCGGGAGGCCGACGAGCTCGTGTCGAACGAGGGTGTCGGGGGATATCATCTCACTGTTCGTCGTCGAAGTCGCCTTCTTCCGCCTGGATCGTCTTGATCCGCGCGATGGTCTTCTTCAGCTCGTTGACGCGGCCCGGGCTCTCCGGCATGCCGCCGGCCGCCCGCTGCGCCTTCGAGTTGAGGAGCTCGGTCTCGAGCTCCTCGAGTTCGACCTCCCGCTCCGCCGCGGTCATGTCGCGGATCTCGTCGGTGTAGAGGATCGCCATCTTACTCGTCCTCCTCGTCTTCCTCGTCGGCCGCCTCCATCTCCGCGACGAGGTCGGCCGCCTCGGACTCGATCTCTTCGTCGAGCTCGTCGAGCTCGTCGGCCTCCGCGTCGCCGACCGGCTCCTCCGCGGCGACGTCGGTCGCCTCGGCCGCCGTGTCCTGGGTCTCCTCGACGACTTCCTCGACGACCTCCTCGTCGATGACTTCCGTCGGGTCCTCGTCGGGCACGTCGACCTCGTCGTCGGCGCCGACGTCCGGGACCTCCTCGGGCTCCTCTTCGAGGAGCGCCTCGACGCCCTCGTCGTCGCCGGCGGCCGCCGCCTGCTCGACCTCCGGGACCTCGGCGTCCTCGCGGACGTCGAAGTCGTCGGGGAGCGTCGCGCCCGGCGGGATGATCTTCACGTTGACGCCGATCTTCC
>NZ_NEWI01000398.1:0-1050 GCF_002135005.1 Halorubrum sp. SD612
GTCGGACATCTCCTCGCGGTGGATCTGGCGGCCGACGCGTTCGAGGATGTCGCGGCGCTCCTCGCGCTCGTTCTTCAGGAAGCCGCGGACGTTCGAGACCGTCGAGGACTCGATCGGCGGCGTCCGGACGACCTCGGGGGTCCAGCCGACCTCTTGGGTGATCTCGCGGAGCGTCGAGCCGCGGCGGCCGATCACCATGCCGGGCTTCTCCGCCTCGATGACGACCTCGCCGGTGTCCTCGTGGAAGTCGAGGTCCGTGACGCCGGCCTCTTCGGGGATCACCTCGCGGACCTGCTCTTCGGCCCGCGCCGGCGGCGAGAGTGCGCTCGGGTCCGGTCGGACCGTGATCCGCTTGCGGAGCTTCGAGGCGAGCCGGCGGATCAGGTCGCCGTCGCCGGCGAAGCGCTTGGGGTCGCGCGTGTACACGACCAGCTCCGGCCCCTCGTATTTCACGTCGGTGACCGTGATGTCGTTCGGAATCTCCTGTTCGATCTCGGATTTCAACGTATCGAGTTGCTTGTCGACTTGACTCATATCTCACTGCGGGTCGTCGAGGCCGCCGTCGTCGTCGAATCGCGTCGCGCGTCGCGCGGCGACTCGCCGCCGATCGATCGACCGTGACGGGATAGGCATAGTGGAAGTACTGTCCGTACTGGTTCCGTACGCGGGAACAGCCAGCGAAAACCCGCTTGCTTCACGCTACTGCCCCGCCGTTATAAAAGCCTTCGCAAAGGGCAAGCCGCAGCGACCTCAACTCCGTCCATGCGCGTCACGACGCAGACGGTCCGCGACGAACACGCTTGGGTCCGCGACCGCGCCGACGTCGTCGTCCCGATACTCAACGACACCCGCGACCGCCTCGGTCGTATCTTCGGGACCGACGTCGACGCGGCGGCGCCCGACGCGTACCGCCGAGAGGTCGACGCCGCCTTCGCCGACGGCGAGGTCGCGGTCACCGTCGCGGCCTGCGTCGCGCCCCTCCGCGACCTCGACGGCGCGGGCGCCTCCGCTCGGCTCGTCGTCGACGCCGTCCTCGGGCGGGAGCTCGCC
>NZ_NEWI01000399.1:0-1048 GCF_002135005.1 Halorubrum sp. SD612
GCGGAGGGCTCCGGGAGCGAGTACGCCGGCCTGCTCGACATCGGCGACCGCTACCTCGCGCTCGCGACCGACGGCGTCGGGACGAAGCTGCTCGTCGCGGAGGCGCTCGGCGACTACTCGACGGTCGGGGTCGACTGCATCGCGATGAACGTCAACGACCTCGTCGCGGCCGGCGTGCGTCCCGTCGCGTTCGTCGACTACCTCGCGGTCGACGAGCCGGACGAGCGGTTCGCCGAGCAGGTCGGCGAGGGGCTCGCCCGCGGCGCCGAGCTCGCGGACATGGAACTCGTCGGCGGCGAGACGGCGGTGATGCCGGAGGTGGTCCGCGGGCTCGACCTGGCCGGCACCTGCGCCGGGCTCGCGGCGAAGGACGGCGTGTTCGACGGGCGGGCGGCGCCGGGCGACGCCCTGGTCGGCTGGCGCTCGTCGGGGATCCACTCGAACGGGCTGACGCTGGCGCGAGAGGCGGTCACGCGCGATCACGACTACACGGACCCCTGCCCGTTCGGCGAGTACGAGACCCTCGGCGAGGCGCTGCTCGAACCCACCGCCATCTACACCGACCTCCTCGACCCGTTGCGCTCCCGCGGCGTCCGCGGCGCGGCCCACGTCACCGGCGGCGGCTGGACGAACCTCGAACGGCTCGGCGGCCACCGCTACGTGATCGACGACGCGTTCGACCCCCAGCCGGTCTTCGAGTTCGTTCAGTCGGCGGGGAACGTCTCCGACGAGGAGATGTACCGCACGTTCAACATGGGCACCGGGTTCGTCGCCGCCCTCGACCCCGACGACGCGGCGGCGCTGGCCGACGCGACCGACGGTCGCGTGATCGGCCGCGTCGAGCCCGCCGAGCGGGACGGCGACGCCGGCGGCGAGGAGGAAGCGACGGTCGCGATCCGGGGGCTGGAGCTGTAGGCGGTCCCGTCAGAGATACCGGTGAGCGTTGCGGCCGCCGCGGAGAGCCGGTGCGGCGTGCCGTCGAATGACCGCTTATCACCGCGGTCGGCCTACGTCCGGCAGATGACCGACGGGGGCGCGACGGACGACG
>NZ_NEWI01000039.1:0-23824 GCF_002135005.1 Halorubrum sp. SD612
TCGCCGCCGAGGTCCCCGAACCCGAAGTCGTCGTCGCCGGCGCTCGCGGCGCGGGGGGTGGCGGGGGCGCCGACCCGTTCGGCGGCTACCGCGGCGCCGCGAGCGCCGGCGACGACGACTTCGGGTTCGGGGACCTCGGCGGCGAGGCGGGCGGCGGCGGAACGACCGACTTCGACGTCGACCCGGAGGAGTTCGAGTCGGAGATCGAGCGGACCGACATCGGGATCGAGGGGCTCGACGACATGATCCTCGGGGGCGTCCCCAGCCGGTCGCTGCTGTCGGTCATCGGCGGCGCCGGAACCGGGAAGACGACGTTCGCGCTCCAGTTCCTCAACCACGCGCTCGAATCGGGGAAGAAGGGGATCTACATCACGCTCGAACAGACCCGGGAGTCGATCCTCGACACGGCGGCCGAGAAGGGGTGGTCGTTCCGCGAGCACGCGGCCGAGGACCGCCTCGCAGTCGTCGCCATCGACCCGATCGAGATGGCCAACTCGCTGTCGTCGATCCGGAACGACCTCGTCCGGCTCATCGCCGAGTTCGACGCGGACCGGCTGGTGCTCGACTCCGTCTCGCTGCTGGAGATGATGTACGACCACCCCGCGAAGCGCCGCTCGGAGGTGTTCGGCTTCACGCGCTCGCTCAAGGAGGCGGGCGTGACGACCCTGCTCACATCGGAGGCGAGCGAGGAGACGCAGTACGCGTCCAGACACGGGATCGTGGAGTACCTGACGGACGCCGTCTTCGTCCTCCAGTACGTCCGCGCGTCGGACTTCCGCGAGACGCGGCTCGCAGTCGAGATCCAGAAGATCCGCGACGCGAACCACTCCCGCGAGACGAAGCCGTACGACATCACCGACACCGGCATCTCAGTGTACGACCAGGCGAACATCTTCTGAGCGGCCCGGGCGACGAGGTATCTAGACCGACACGCGTCGCCGCGGCGATTGCTTATACATGTCCGGAGTACCGCGGTAGCGCGCGCCTCCGAGTGGCCGCACCGGCGGCCGCGAGGAGCGCGTGCGAGGGAGTCACTCGCCCGGAGCAACGCGGAGGGCGACTGACGAGGTCGGCGAGGGGCGCGGTGCGGGGGATCTCAAAGGGGCAGCCGGGAGGACGACGCAGGCGACGCAAGCGCCGCAGGAACGAGCGAAGCGAGCGTGCGTCGTCCTCCCGGTTGGGACTTTGGAGGTGTTCACCGCAGATCCGCGGTCGGTTATTTTTAAACGAACGTGTGTATAAATGCGGTATAACCCGGGATCAGTGCCCGGAGAGAAAGTGATCGTTCGGTACGGGGCCAAACAGGAGAGTATCGGTGTTACCGTACTGCTTCAGTGACCCATTTCACGCTGTAGCGCCGCGGGAAATGCGGAAGACAGCCGCGTAAGCGTCCGGATGCACCGTCCGGGAATTGAACCCGGGCTATTAGCTTGGGAAGCTAATGTCCTACCACTGGACCAACGGTGCTCAAATCGAGATACCCGACCGTCCCACTTGAACGTAGCGTTTCACCGGGCGGGGCTCACTTCGCCGCCGCCCAGTGCCGCGAGCCACAGTCTTAAGCCGTCACCGACGGAGGCACGCCCATGGCCGAGGACGCAGCAACCGAGAGGCGAACCGACGCGGTCGACCGTGTGCGCGACCGCGCCGCGGAACTCGCCCCCGCGTTCGGATCGACGTGGACCGACGACGAGCCGTGGCGGTTCCTCACCGACCTCACGGCGATCGGGAGCCGGATGGCCGGCAGCGAGGGCGAGGCCCGGGGCGCCGACCTCGTCGCCGACGCCTTCGAGCGCGCGGGGCTCGCGGACGTTCGCACGGAGCCGTTCGACCTCCCGGCGTGGGAGCGCGGGTCGGCGTCGCTCGACGTGACCGTCTCCGGTCGGGACGGCGAGCCGACCACGCGGTCGTTCGAAGCCCTCGCGCTCCCGTACTCGCCAGCGGGGAGCGTCTCGGGCGAGCTCGTCGACGTTGGGTACGGCACCCCGGCGGAGATCGACGAGCGCGACGTGGCGGGCCGGATCGCGGTCGCTTCGACGACCACCCCGGAGGGCGGGCGGTTCGTCCATCGCATGGAGAAGTTCGGCTACGCGGTCGACGCGGGCGCGGTCGGCTTCGTGTTCGTCAACCACCTCGACGGGCAGCTGCCGCCGACCGGGTCGCTCACGTTCGGCGAGGAGGCCGAGGCGGTCGCGGTCGGCGTTTCGAAGGAGACCGGCGCGTGGCTCCGTGAGTACGCGGTCGGTGGCGGGGGGGCCGGACCGAGCGGCTCCGGCGCCGTCGCGCAGGCCGAGCTGTCGGTCGAGGCGTCGACGACGCCGGGCGAGAGCCGCAACGTGATCGGTCGCGCCGGTCCGGACACCGACGAGCGCGTCCTCCTGCTCGCTCACTACGACGCCCACGACATCGCGGAGGGGGCGCTCGACAACGGCTGCGGCATCGCCACGGTCGCGACCGCGGCCGAGATCATCGCGGGCGCCGACCTCCCGCTCGGCGTCGATGTCGTCGCGGTCGGCGCCGAGGAGGTCGGCCTGCTCGGCGCGGAACACCTCGCCGAGCGCGTGGATCTGGACTCCGTGAAGGGCGTGGTCAACGTCGACGGCGCGGGACGGTTCCGCGACCTGATCGCGCTCGCACACGCCTCCACGGCGGCCGCGTCGGTGGCCGAAGCGGTGTCGGCCGCGACGCGCCAGCCGATCGAGGTCGACGCGCAGCCGCACCCGTTCTCCGACCAGTGGCCGTTCGTGCGCCGCGGCGTACCGGCGCTCCAGCTCCACAGCGACTCCGGCGACCGCGGGCGCGGGTGGGGCCACACCCACGCGGACACCCGCGACAAGGTCGACGACCGGAACGTCCGCGAACACGCGATGCTGACCGCCCTGCTCGTCGCCGAGTTCGCGGCGCCCGAGCGCGACCTCCCCCGCCTCGACCGCGACGAACTCGTGACCGCCTTCCGCGAGGCCGACTTCGAGACGGGGATGCGCGCGGCCGACCTCTGGCCGAGCGACTGGGACTGAACGGGGCGGCGTAGGCCGGTCCCGACCGCTCGGTCACTCCATGTCCCCGTCCGGCGTCGGCGGCGGGAGTCGCTTGTGCGCCGTCGCGCGGTGGCGGGCGAGCAGGTCCGCGACGAGGTCGCGGTCGATCCCGGCGAGTACGGCGGCAGCGGAGCCCTCGCCGCCGTCGTCGTCCGCAGTTCGGTCGACCTCGGCGACGGTCGCCGCGATTCGCTCGGCGACCGACTCGGAGTCCAGTCCGCGGTCGACGCCGAGGTGGAGGACGGGGTCCACGACCTCGTAGGGCGCCCCGAGGTCGTCGGCGTCCCGCTGGTCCGGGAGGAACCCGGCCGTCGGTGGCTTCTCGACGACGAACTCCGGCACGTCGAGTTCGGCCGCGAGGGCACGGACGCCAGACTTGTACAGGTGTCCCAGCGGGAACACGTCGGCCGCGCCGTCACCGTGTTTCGTCAGGTAGCCTAAGAGCAGTTCGCTCCGGTTGGCGGTGCCGCAGACGAGGCGGTTCGTCGCGTTGGCGGCGAGGTAGGCGACGGTCATCCGGAGCCGAGCGACCGCGTTCCCCGATCGGACCGGTTCGTCGTGGAGGTCGAAGCAATCGGGGACGACCGCGCCGAACTGCGCGAACAGCGGCTGGAGGTGAACCGTGTCGTGTTCGATACCCAGCGCCGCCGCGAGCGCCTCGGCGTCCCGTGCGTGGGGCGCGCCGACCTTGTTACACGGGAGTATCAGCCCGTACACGCGCTCGGGACCGAGCGCCTCCACGGCGAGCGCGGCGGTCACGGTCGAGTCGAGCCCGCCGCTCATGTTCACCACGACGCCGTCGGCGGCCGCGGCGTCGACCCGCTCGGCGAGGAACGACCGGACGCGGTCGCGTTCGACCGCGGGATCCCGGTCCGGGAGCAGCGCGCGAGGCAGCGACTCGGAGCTCGGATCGGACCGAGTCACTTGTCGGGCACCCGCCTCCGCCGACCGACCGGCCGAGACGGCCCCGTCGGACTCGAACGCCGACTCGCGGTCAGCCATCGACGCCCTCCGCTTGGTCCCTCGTCCGCGTTCTCTGCCGATTTACACCGCCGGTGAGCCGTCGCGGAGTGACGGGGTGTCCCTGCGAGCGGTGACAAACGTCGCGTTGATTCGTCATCAGTTGCCCGCCGCTTCCGGCTTCGGCGGTAAATACTTGCGGTGTAGATAGTATAAGGAATTAGTACAAAGTTACTCTGAACGGCGCACAATCGACCATAATTACAAAAATAAAGAACTTCAACTGGGACAAGAATTAAAAATATTCGAGAATAGTATCTAGCGAGAGGTTGTTTTTCCGTTACCGCATATCTGAAGTAGTAATCGCAGTATTTTCCAGAAATAACACGGTTTAGTGGGTCTCGTAAGCATATAATGACGTTATATACCAACACTTATCAGGAAGTTGCGCATCGAATTGTGTATGTCAGAAATCGAGTTGAGTTCAAGTCAAAGCCGGATGCTCACTGCGCTCGTGAACCTCGCGGAAGGAGGGGACGACCCAGTACAGGGGCGAGAGATCGCTGACGCGATCGACCGCAACCCGGGGACGGTCCGGAACCGGATGGGTAGCCTCCGGACCCTCGGACTCGTCGAGGGCGTCGCCGGGCCGGACGGCGGATACATCCCGACCGACGGGGCGTACGACGCCCTCGACATCGAGCGGCTAGACGACGCCGCGACGACCCCGGTGGAGCGCGAGGGCATCCCCGTCGAGGACGTCACCGTCGCTGAGATAGACCTGTCGAGCGTCGCCAATCCGGAACTGTGTCGCGCCGAACTCGTGATCCGCGGTCCCGTCGGCCCGTTCGACGCGGGAGACCACGTGACCGTCGGGCCGACGCCCGCCACCGGGCTGCGGCACTCTGGCGTGGTCGACGCGACGAACGTCGACGGCAACACCCTGCTGGTCCGCGTCGACGGCATGGAGACGCCGGCGGGCGGATCGGCGGCCTGACGGCCGCGGCCTCGGCGGTCCGGATCGTCCCTCCACGGCCGCCGAGCTCACTCTTCCTCGGCGGCCGAGAACAGCCTGTCGCGGACCGCGCCGGTGGCGGCGGCGGCGTGACGCGCGTCGCGGTGTCGCTCGCCGAACGCGACCCGCGCGCTCCGGGCGGCCTCGCGGTCGACCTCGAACGTCACGTCGGGGTAGCGCACGTCCCACAGCACGAGCGGTTCGGGCGGCGCGGGGCCGACCCCCCGCTCGCCGGGGATCGGGTCGGCGGCGAGCAGCCGTTCGATCCATGCGGGGTCGGCCGTTCCGCGACCCACGGCCCGGACCGCGGCGACGACCCGCCTGACGAGCGCCCGCGGGAATCCGTCCGTCGAGAGTTCGACGACGAGCGCGTTGCCCGCGCGGGCCGCCCGCGCGTCGAGGTCGCGGACCGTGCCCGTCTCGTCTGTCGTCAGGTTGTGGAAGTCGTGTTCGCCGTCGAACCGCGCGAGCGCGTCCCGGAGTCGGTCGTCGTCGACCGCGTGTTCGGGATCCGATCGCGCGGCGTCGGTCGAACCGCCCCCGTCGACCGCGGGGGCGTAGAGGTGGTACCGGTAGGTCCGGCGGACCGCGTCGTGCGTCGCGTGGAACTCCTCTCCGACGTCGGCGGCGGCCCACACGCGGACGGATCCCGGTAAGTGCCCGTTGAACGCGCGGGGGGTGAGCCACGTCGGCGCCTCGAAGGCGACGGTCTGGGCCACCGCCGAGACGCCGGCGTCGGTCCGCCCGGCCGCGGCGTAGCCGGGGGGTGTGGCGTGGGTCGCCCCGTCGCCGCGCTGGACGACGCCGTGGTCCGCGAGCGCTTCGAGGAGCGCGTCCGCCACCGTCTCGGCGTGCGGCTGTCGCTGGAAGCCGGCGTACTCTCGCCCGTCGTACGCGACCCGGAAGGCGCGCGTGACGGTCTCGCGGCCGTTCGACGCGTCCGTCATGGGCGTTCGCTCGGCGCGGCCGTCACTGCCTGTCCGACGCCCCGCGTCCGCCCGTCGCGTCGCCGTCGTCGGTCGGCTCTCGATCCGCCTGATCCGCCGGCTCCCGATCCCCTTCGTCCGTCGGCTCGGTCATCGGAACGGTCACCACCGGTACCGACGCGACGCGGACGACCTTCTCGGTGACGCTCCCAAGGAGCAGCCGTCGGATCCCCTGTCGAGTGTGGCTCGGCATGACGACGAGGTCGGCGCCGTCCTCGATCGCGTTCTCGATGAAGTCCAGCGGTTCGCCGCGGACGACGTCGCCGACCGTCTCGACGCCGGCTTCCTCCAGCTCCGCGGTCACCGCTTCCACCCGCTCCTCGGCCGCGTCGACGAGGCGGTCGGAGAACGCGCCCGTCCGCGGCCCGGCGAGCGTGTCGACCGCGGTGTCGGCGGCCGAGACGACGTGGACGGTCGCGCTGTATCGCTCGGCGAGGCTGGCCGCGTGCGGGATCGCGTCGTTCGCCTCGCCGCCGGGTGCGACGGGGAGGAGGATCTGGTCGTACATACGCGGTACTGCTCGCGCCCGCCGGAAAACGATACCGGCCGTCGGTGGTCCGGGGCGGGGGCGTCACAGCCCGAGCGCGTCCAGCAGGTCGAACCCGACGCCGGCGTAGCCGACGAGCTTGAAACCGAGGTAGATGCCGGCGATCGCCATCACGCCCGGCAGCTCCGGGGGCGCGGGGATCGGAACGCGGAGGAATGCGAACAGCGCGCCGACCGTCACCCCGACGACGAGCGCGGCGACGGTCAGGACCGCGGTCGAACTCATGTCGACGCGTCCGCGGCGTTCGCTTATAACTGCGGTGTTCGCGGCCGGGGACGACCCGCGCGGATGGGCAGGGTTTTCCGACGGGCGCCCTTCCTTGCGGACATGGCATCAGAGGTTTCCGATCCCGACAACCCGCAGGTGACGCTTCAGACCAACCACGGCGACATCGTCGTCGAGCTCTTCGCCGATCGCGCGCCGAAGACGGTCGAGAACTTCCTCGGGCTGGCGCGTCACGACCCCGCGGCCGACGCGGAGCCCGCGCCCGAGACGAACACGTGGGAGGACCCCAAGAGCGGCGAGGTCCGCGGCGACTCGCTGTACGAGGGCATCGTCTTCCACCGCGTCATCGACGACTTCATGATCCAGGGCGGCGACCCGATGGAGAACGGCCGCGGCGGCCCCGGCTACGAGTTCGACGACGAGTTCCACGACGACCTCACCCACGACGGACCCGGGATCCTGTCGATGGCGAACTCCGGCCCGAACACGAACGGCTCGCAGTTCTTCATCACGCTCGACGCGACCCCGCACCTCGACGGCAAGCACGCCGTCTTCGGGCATGTCATCGACGGGATGGACGTCGTCGAGGAGATCGGCGGCGTGCCGACCGGGCGCAACGACGACCCCCGCGAGGCCGTCGAGATCGAGCGCGTCGACGTCGACGAGTAACGGTTTCGCCTCCGCACCGACTGCGTGCGTCACCGTCGCACGCTGCGGGGAGTTGAGAAGAGTTAAATTGTCCCCGACGTAAGCACCGTTCACGCTCGGTTGGTGTAGTCCGGCCAATCATGTTGGCCTTTCGACGGACGCGGCGCCTCGGCGCCGGTTCGGAAGTCAGCCGACGACCAGGGTTCAAATCCCTGACCGAGCATCCATTATCACCGCGAGCGGCGCGTCTCCTTCTCTGAGCGGCGCGTCGCTACCTCCCCGACCGCCCGAATGGGAAGAATCACCTTCCTCGGCGACGACGCGTATCCATGAGCGATACACCCGAGAACGGCGGTGGCGGCGACGACGCCGGTAGCGACCCTGACGCCGGCGCCCCCGACGAGCACCGGTTCGAGACCCTCGCGATCCACGCCGGACAGGAGCCCGACCCGGAGACGGGGGCGTTGATGACCCCGATCCACGCGAACTCCACCTACGAGCAGGACAGGCCGGGCGACCACCGCGGCTACGAGTACAGCCGGACCGGGAACCCGACGCGGAGCGACCTGGAGGCGAACCTCGCCTCGCTGGAGTCGGGCAGCCACGCGCGCTGTTTCTCCTCCGGCATGGGGGCGATCAACACCGTCCTCAACCTGCTTTCGGCTGGCGACCACGTCGTCGCCGGCGACGACGTGTACGGGGGGACCCACCGCATCCTCACGCAGGTGTACGACGAGTACGACATCGACACCACGTTCGTCGACACGACCGATCACGACGCGGTCCGGGCGGCGATGCGCGAGGAGACCGAGCTGGTTTGGGTCGAGACGCCGACGAACCCCCTGATGAACGTCAACGACATCGGCGCGCTCGCCGACATCGCCCACGAGGGCGACGCGCTCTGCGCGGTCGACAACACGTTCGCGACGCCGTACCTCCAGCGCCCGCTCGAACACGGCGCCGACATCGTCTCCCAGTCGCTGACGAAGTACCTCGGCGGGCACTCGGACACCATCGGCGGCGCCCTGATCGTCGACGACGAGGAACTGGACGAGCGGCTCGGCTTCTACCAGAACTCCGTCGGCGCGACGCCCGGCCCGTTCGACGCGTTCCTCGTCCTCCGCGGGACGAAGACGCTCCCCGTCCGGATGGACCGACACTGCGAGAACGCGATGGCGCTCGCGGAGTGGCTGGAGAGACACGACGCGGTCGAGCGCGTCTACTACCCCGGGTTGGAGTCGCACCCCGACCACGAGCTGGCGGCCGCGCAGATGGACGACTTCGGCGGCATGCTGTCGTTCGAGCTGGACGGCACCCTCGAAGAGGCGTCGACGGTCGTAAGCGAGACGGAGGTGTTCACCCTCGCGGAGTCGCTCGGCGGCGTCGAGAGCCTGATCGAGCAGCCCGCCGCGATGACCCACGCTGCCATCCCGCGTGAGGAGCGGATCGCGGCCGGGCTCACCGACGGCCTCATCCGGGTGTCGGTGGGGATCGAACACGTCGACGACATGAAGGCGGACCTCCGGGCGGCGTTCGACGCGGCGCTGTCGTAGCCCGCCCCGACGGGGTTCGGCGCTCCGCCGGTCACCGAGCGACTGACACCATTTTTATCGGTCCCGGCGAGACAGCCCCCATGAGCGATCCAGACGTCTTGGTGCTTCGACAGACGATCCACGGGCTGGGCCCCGACGAACTGGCGTCGGCGATCCGCGAGCGGCTCCCCGACGCGACGGTCGCGCGAGCGCGAACGCCCGCGGAGGAACTGGAGCTGATCCGGACGGCGCGGGTCGCCGTCGGGCTCAACGTCGACGAGGAGCTGCTCGCCGCCGCGGAGGAGCTGGAGCTGTTCGCCTGCGTGTTCGCGGGGACGGGCCACCTGCCGCGCGACCTGCTCGCGGACCACGGAATCGCCGTGACGAACGCTTCGGGCGTCCACGGACCGAATATCGCCGAACACGTCGTCGGCTCGATGATCGCGCACGCGCGACAGTTCCACCGGGCGTACCGGCAGCAGACCCGCCGGGAGTGGCGCACCTACGAGACGACGGAGTTGTACGACTCGACCGTCTCCGTGGTCGGGCTCGGCGCCATCGGACGGGCCGTCGTCGACCGCTTAGAGGCGTTCGACGTCGACACCGTCGGCGTCCGCTACTCTCCGGAGAAGGGCGGGCCGACCGACGATGTGTACGGATTCGACGAGTTTCACGAGGCCGTCACCGGGGCGGAGTACGTCGTCTTGGCCTGTCCACTCACGGAGACGACGCGGGGGCTGGTCGACGCCGACGCGCTCAGGACGATGCGGGCCGACGCCGTCCTCGTCAACATCGCTCGGGGGCCAATCGTCGACACGGATGCCCTGGTGACGGAGCTCCGGAACAACCGTATCCGCGGCGCGGCGCTGGACGTCACCGACCCGGAGCCGCTCCCGGAGGACCACCCGCTGTGGGGGCTGTCGAACGCGACGATCACGCCGCACAACGCTGGCCACACCCCCGAGTACTACGAACGCGTCGCGGATATCCTCGCCGACAACGTCGCGCGGTTGAACGCCGGTGACGAACTCCGTAACCGCGTGGTCTGAGACGACACCGAGAAAACACGCCGGTCGTATCAATACTGAAGTGTAGGTATATATAGTAAAATTATTTCTCTATTTATCGGCCTTAGGCATTCTTCACTGCCGTTTTGCGGGCTATTTGACGACAGATGTCTCGCTCGGTGTTCGGCAGTATATATTTTGATCAAAATTAAGGTGTTCCGCTCCGGAGGGTCGGGTATGGAAACGCGGAAGGTCCAAGTCACCGGCGGCTCGACGTACACCGTCTCGATTCCGAAGACGTGGGCGACTGAGAACGACGTCGAGGCCGGGACGGAGATCGAGTTCCACCCCGACGGCGACTCCCTGTTTCTCACCCCGCGGTCGGAGGACGAGCGGATGCGGGGGACGCTCGACATCGCGGACCTGTCCGGGCAGGCCCTCCAGCGGGCGGTGACGACGATGTACGTCAGCGGCTTCGACGTCATCGAACTGGAGGCGGCCGAGATCACCACCGAGCAGCGCTCGACGATCCGCGACGCGGTCCAGAGCCTCGTCGGCCTGGAGGTGTTAGAGGAGACGCGGGACCGCGTCGTCGTCCAGGACCTCCTCGACTCCTCCGAGCTTTCGATCCACAACGCGGTCACGCGGATGCGGCTGATCTCGCTGTCGATGCTCGAAGACGCGATCACCGCGCTCGCCGACCGCGACCACGACCTCGCGCGCGACGTGATCGGCCGCGACGACGACCTCGACCGGCTGTGGCTCGTGGTCTCGCGGATCTTCCGCGCGACGCTGCGAACGCCGAAGGCGGCCGAGGAGCTCGGGCTCCCCCGCGAGGAGTGTTTCGACTACCACTCCAGCGCTCGCCAGTTAGAGCGGATCGGCGACCACGCGACGAAGATCGCGCACCTGACCCTGAACATCGAGGACCCGCTTCCCGACGACGTCGTGGAGGCGGTGAACGACCTCCACGGCGACGCGGTCGACGTGATCGACACCGCGATGGACGCGCTGTTCGACGACGACACCGAGGCGGCTACCCGACGAGCGAACGAGGCGAGAACCGGCGTCAGAGCGATCGACGAGCGCGTCAGGTCCATCGACGAGGTCCTCCGCGACCTCGACCCCACCCGCGCGCAACTGCTCGGGCTCGTCGTCGACTCGGTCCTCCGGTCGGCCGACTACGGCGGGAACATCGCCGAGACGGCCCTCCAGAAGGCCGCGCCGACGCCGTGAGGGAAGCGGAGGGGATCGCTCACCGACTCCCCGGACCCCGGCGGCTCGCGGTCGCCGGCGGTGCGATCGTCCTCTTCGTCGCGATCGTCGGCGGCGGCGCCGCCGCGTACTTCGCCAACGGTATGGGACCGGACGCGGACGCGGTTGCGGCGGTCGAGGCGGACCCGGACATAACCGTCGACCGGACGGCGGTCGGGACCGCGGTCCGCGACGGACCGGTGACGGCGTCGACCGTCGGACTCGTTTACTACCCGGGCGCGCGGGTGGCTCACGAGAGCTACGTCCCCACCGCCGCCGAGATCGTCGCCGCGTCCGACCGGATCGCGCTCGTCGTCGTGGTGGACGCTCCCCTCAACCTCGCCGTCCTCGCGCCGGACCGTGCCGATCGCGTGCGCGAGCGTCACCCGGAGGTCGGCGTCTGGGCCGTCGGCGGCCACTCGCTCGGCGGTGCCATGGCCTGCCGGCACGCCGCCGAGAACGCCGCGGCCTACGAGGCGCTCGTCCTCCACGCCGCGTACTGCGACCGCGACGTCTCCGACAGCGGCCTCGACGCGCTCTCGGTGCTCGGCGGCGCGGACGGCGTGATCGATGCCGAACGGGAGCGCGCGTCGCGGGCGAACCTCCCGGCGGACGCGCGGATCGTGAAACTCGACGGCGTCAACCACGCCGGGTTCGGGGCCTACGGCCCGCAGCGCGGCGACGGTCCCGCGTCGCTGTCGCCCGACGCCAGCCGGGAGGCGGTCGGGAACGCGACCGGGACGTGGCTCTCGGAAGGGGGCGCGGCGACCCGCAGTGTCGAGCCGCGATTAGTTCCGGACCGCGGCGCGTGGTCGGTCGCCGACCGTGGCCCGCGGTCGCCCGGTTCCGCCGTGCTCGTCGTTGCCGGGTGAGCGGGTTTTTTGAGCGCGCTCCCCCGAGGGGATCCCATGCCAGAGATCGAACTCGGCGTGCCGAGGGGCGTCATCGAGTCGCTTCCGGAGGAGGAGGGGACCGCCGAGCAGGACATGCGGCGCGCCATCGCGGGGATCCAGTCGCGACTGAACGAGGCGCTCGAGGAGGCCGACCCCGACGAGGCGGCCGAGGTCGTCGCCGACGCGGTCGAGCGCATGGAGTCGCAGGCGAGCACCTACCACGAGTTCGTCCCGGAGCTACGCGCGTGGGGGCAGTCGCCGATCTACGCGATCGCGTGGCGGAACCTCTACCTCGAGCTCATCGGCCAGCTGTACGACCACGAGTGGCTCGCCGACGACCTCGACCGCGAACGGAACTTCCGGCTGGTCGAGGACGGGATTCGCCTCTCCGACCTGTGACCAAGCGACCGTCGCCTTCCGTGGCCGACCGCTTTTAACCCGCCGCGACCCGACGTACGGGTATGGAACTGGAACTGCGGTTCTTCGCGACGTTTCGCGAGGCCGCCGGCGGGAAGACGGTGAACGCGGAGTTCGCCGACGCCGCGACCGTCGGCGACGTGCTGCGCGAACTGGAGTCGGAGTACGAGGGGATGGAGGGCCGACTGATCGCCGACGGGGACCTCGCCCCGCAGATCAACGTCCTGAAGAACGGCCGCGAGGTGCTCCACCTCGACGGGCTCGACACACCGATGGCGGACGGGGACCGGCTCTCTGTGTTCCCGCCCGTCGCGGGGGGCGCATGAGCGACGACGGCTCGGCGACCGCCGAGGACGTGGTCGACGACGCGGACGCTTCCGGCCTCCCGCCGGCCGAGGAGGGGTGGGAGCGCGAGACGGTCGCGTACCGCGGTATCTCTCGGCGGCTCGCCGCCCATTACCTCAGGAACTTGGGCGGGGAACTCGTCGGAACCGACGAGCCCGCGGAGGCGACCAGCGTGGAGGGCGACGGCTGGCGGGCGGCCCTCAGCGCCGAGAAGGTGACCGCCGCGGCCGCGATCGAGATCACGGAGGTGACCGCCGAGTTCGCGGGCGACCCGGACGCCCTCGGTGGCCTCCTCCCGAAATACCGGCAGAAGGCCATGCGCGCCGGCGGGTGATGTCCGACGACGACAGCGAGTCCGGCGACCACGGAGAGGACGCCGATGGCCGCAAAGGGGACGCCGACGGCGAGGTCGACGGTCATGGAGCGGACGCCGACGGTCGTGGAGCGGACGCCGACGGCGAGGCCGACGACCGCAGAGCGGGTACCGACGGTCGTGGAACGGACACTGACCGGGACCCGGGGACGTACCCCATCGAGGGGACAGCGCTAGTGAAGACGACCGCGCTTGCGAGTGTGCCCGCTGCGCGCGTGCCGACGCTCCTCGCGCGCGTCCAAGCCGACCTCGGCCCCAGAATCGATGCGTATCGCCGGGGGTACGAGCAGATCGAGGCCGAGCCGGGGCGCGAGACGTTCCTTGTCCAGCCGGACCACTGGGACGAGGTGGCCGAGCGCGTCGGGCTCTCCGAGCGCGAGCGCGACGCCGTCGTCCGCGCGCACGAGGCCGCGGTCGAACGGCTCGGGGCCGGGAGCGGTCGCCGGGCGGAGTTCGACGCCGCCCTAGAAATCCGGTCGGCCGTCGTCATCGGTCTCAACGAAGATGGGGACGGCGGTCGTGAGGAGGATGCCGGTCGTGAGGCGGACGGTAGTCGTGAGGAGGATACCGGTCGTGAGGCGGACGGTAGTCGTGAGGCGGACAGCGACGATTGATCCGGGCCGTGCCGCCACCGACGCCTTTTCGAACCGCAGCGCAGAGGTGCCTGTATGCGACTCGCTCGACTGCTCACGCCGGACGGTCCCGTGGTCGGCCGATACGACGACGGCACAGTCGTCGCCGACGACGGCCGGTACGAGGTCGGCCGCGACGGCCGACTGCTCCCGCCGTGTGACCCCACCGCGCTGTACTGCGTCGGCCGGAACTACGCCGAGACGCTCGACCAGATGGACTACGAACGGCCCGAGGAGCCGGATTTCTTCATCAAGCCCCCGACGAGCCTGCTCGCGCACGGCGAGGAAATCCGATATCCAGAGTGGACCGACGAGCTGACGTACGCCGGCGAACTTGTCGCCGTGCTCGACGAACGGTGCCGGGATCTCGCCCCCGAGGACGTCCCGGAGGTCGTCCGCGGCTACACGATACTGAACGACGTCGACGCGCTCGACCAGCAGGGCCGGACCGCGCGGAAGGCGTTCGACGGGTCGGCGCCGCTGGGCCCGTGGATCGAGACCGACGTGGACCCGACGGATATCGACATCGAGACTACCGTGGGCGGCGAGGTGCGACAGGACGCGACCACCGAACTGATGCTGTTCGGTCCCCGAGAGGTCGTCTCGTACCTCTCGAAGCGGTTCACGTTCGAGCCCGGCGACTGTGTCGCGTTCGGCAGTCCGGCGAACCCCGGGCTCGTCGACCCCGGCGAGCGCGTCGAGATCTCCTACGAGGGCGTCGGGACGCTCTCGAATCGGGTGGTCGCGTCGGGAGCGGAGTGACGCCGATCAGTTCGGCCGAAACGACGATCGGTTCTACAGAGTGAGCGCCGGCGCCCTCGCCTCAGCGTCCAGCGGGACCGAGATCGTCGGCGATCGCGTCATCGAGGAGGCCGTTAGCCGCTTCTAGCTTCGCCTCGTCGCCGGTCCGGACGTACTCGCCGAGCGCGTCGGCCGCCTCGACGAGGGCGTCCGCGGTCGCGGGCGGCACGTCGCCCCCGAGCGCGTCAGCGCGCGCGACGCGGTCCCGGAGGCGCTCGAACGCGTCGCGGGCGGGAGCGACCCTGGACCCGGGATCGTCCCCGTCGACGGTGACCGTCGGAGATCCGTCGTTCCCGGCGGCGTCGAGGTGTTCCGTTCCCCCCTGTTCGTCGCCGGCTTCGGGTTCGTCGCCGGCTTCGGGTTCGTCGCCGGCTTCGGGTTCGTCGAGGAAGTCGAGTTCGTCGAGGACGTCGAGCGCGTCGCTGCGATACGCCTCCGCCGCGCGCACGGCCGCCATCCCCCGTGCCTCGCGAAGCGCGGTCGGGACCTCGTCCGTCGGCGGGCGCTCGCCGTCGTCGGCGCCGGCGAGCAGCGCGAGGAGGTACTCCCGGTCGGCGTCGGTCGGGTCGCGCAGTCGCTCGAAGCAGTCGACCGCCTCCAGCAGCTCGCGGGCCGCGAGATAGGTCGCGTCGAGCGACGCGAGGCGTCCGCCGTCGATGAACCCGCGCTTCCGGCAGTACTCCCGGAGGTCGGACTGGAGTTCGTCGACTCCCGACTGAGGGAGGGTTCCGGGCGCGTCGCCGAACCGCTCCCGGTGGGCGGCGAGGTCGAGCGCGACCGGCGTGTCGGTGTGTGCGGTACGGGCGTCGACGCCGACGCTCCGCAGGTCGCCGCAGCTCGGACAGGCGACGGAACCCGTCTCGTAGTACGACCACCGCGTGCCGCAGGACTGGCACTCGCGTTCGCCGCGAACTTTCATGCGTGCGGCTTCGTCGCGTCCGCCCTAAACGACTGCGGGTCGGCAGCCCGGGCTCGGGAGACGGGCGTTCGCCGGTGGAGCGGTCGCGAAGCGGACGATCGACTCGCCGACCGGCCAGGTGCCAGTTTATTTCATCCCCTCCCGCCAACGGTCGGTATGAGTTGGTACGCCGTCGAAGCGCCTGACCGCGCCGTCGACGCCACGCGTCGGTTCCTCTTCCCCTTCGAGGCGGTGCGCTGGGCGAAGTTGGCGGTCCTCGCGTTCGCGATGGCGGGCGGGAGTGTCGGAGTGTCGTACGCGGGTCCGTCGCCGATCGGCGTTTCGGCGGCCGGAGTCGGCGCGTGGACCGAGGTCGCCGCGTCCGGATCGGTACTGCCGGACTCCGAGCGCGTCCTCGGCCTCGACGGTGCGCTTCTCGCCGCGGCCGCCGTCGGCGCGGCGTTCGTCGCGCTCGGCCTCGTCGCGTGTTCATTCGCGTTTCGACTCGCCCTCTACGACGCGTTCGCGACGGCCGAGGTCGCGCTCTGGCGACCGTTCCGCGAACGGTTCCGGCAGGCCCTGGGGATGCTCGCGTTCTCGGCGTCGCTCGCCGTCGCCGCGGCGATACCGGCGGTCGCGCTCGTCGTCGCCGTCGACCCCGCCGCGTTGCGTGCTATCGAGATCCCGTTCGGCGGCCTCGCCGGATCGTCGACGATCGCGACGGCAGTGATCGGCGGGCTCGCACTGTTCGCGGCCGTTTCCGCGCTGTTCGCGGCCGTCGGCTCCCGGCTCACGTTCGAGTTCGTCGCGCCGACGATGGCCGCTCGCGACGTCGGCGTACTCGCCGGGTGGCGAGCTGTCTGGCGGTCGCTCCGCGGAGCCTGGGACCAAGTCGTCCTCTACCTCGCGGTTCACGCCGTCGTCGCGGCGAGCGCCGGGATCGTCCGGGCCGTCGCAGTCGCCTCCGTCGGCGGGGTGGTCGCCGCGGTCGGCCTCGTCGTGCTGGTGCTCGCCGCGGTCCCGCTCGGTGGCGTCGAGGCGCTCGTCGGGACGACACCGGGGACGATCGTTCTCGCGACCACCCTGCTCTGCGCGATCGCCGCCGTCGTGGTTCTCTCGCTTCCGATCCTCATCGTGGCGCGAACGTACCTGACGGCGTACGAAGTCTCGACGCTCGCCGGTATCGGGCCGGAGTTGGCGCCGCTCGCGCCGACGCTCGTCGCTCGGGGCGACTCGAAGTCGATCGGTGATTGATCGACGGTCGTTGCCGGGTGTCAAGGCTCTCAACCTCCCAGCGGGATCGTCGAACGTCGAATCACACACTCGACACCATCGCATACCTTTTTACTCCGTTCACGAATGGAGAAAGACATGGGACTAGACGACGACGCCCGGGAGTATCACCGGCAGGAGCCGCCCGGAAAGATCGAGATAGAGACGACGAAGCCGACGAACACCCAGCGAGACCTCTCGCTGGCGTACTCCCCCGGGGTCGCGGCGCCGTGCCGCGATATCGCGGCCGACCCGGAGTCCGTCTTCGAGTACACGGCGAAGGGGAACCTCGTCGCGGTCGTCTCGAACGGCTCGGCCGTCCTCGGGCTCGGTGACATCGGCGCGGCCGCCTCGAAGCCCGTGATGGAAGGGAAGGGGGTGCTGTTCAAGCGGTTCGCCGACATCGACGTGTTCGACATCGAGCTCGACATCGACGCCGTCGACCCGTTCTGCGAGGCCGTGAAGGCGATGGAGCCGACGTTCGGCGGCATCAACCTCGAGGACATCAAGGCCCCGGAGTGTTTCAAGATCGAGGAGCGGCTCCGCGAGGAGATGGAGATCCCGGTGTTCCACGACGACCAGCACGGCACCGCGATCATCTCCGGCGCGGCGCTGATGAACGCGGTCGACATCTCCGATAAGGACCTCTCGGAGCTCGACATCGTCTTCTCCGGCGCCGGCGCGTCGGCCATCGCGACGGCCCGGTTCTACGTCTCGCTGGGGGCGCGCGAAGAGAACATCACAATGTGCGACTCCTCCGGGATCATCACCGAAGAGCGGGTGGCGGCCGGCGACGTCAACGAGTACAAAAGCCAGTTCGCCACCCCCATCGAAGACGGCGATCTCGCGGACGCCATGGACGGCGCAGACGTGTTCGTCGGGCTCTCCGTCGGGGGTATCGTCTCGCAGGAGATGGTCCGCTCGATGGCCGCGGACCCGATCATCTTCGCGATGGCGAACCCCGACCCGGAGATCACCTACGAGGACGCCAAGGACGCCCGGGACGACACAGTGATCATGGCGACTGGTCGGTCCGACTACCCGAACATGGTGAACAACGTCCTCGGGTTCCCCTTCCTGTTCCGCGGGGCGCTCGACGTGCGTGCGACCGAGATCAACGAGGAGATGAAGGCGGCCGCCGCGGAGGCGCTAGCCGACCTCGCGCGCAAGGACGTTCCGGACGCGGTCGTGAAGGCATACGGCGACGACCCGCTCCAGTTCGGTCCCGACTACGTCATTCCGAAGCCGCTCGATCCGCGGGTGCTGTTCGAGGTGGCGCCGCGCGTCGCGGAGGCGGCGATGGAGTCCCGATCGGCCAGGACGGAGATCGATCTGAACCAGTACCGCGAGCGCCTCGAGGCTCGCCTGGGGAAGTCCCGCGAGATGATGCGGGTCGTGTTGAACAAGGCGAAAAGCGACCCGAAGCGGATCGCGCTCGCGGAGGGCACCGACGAGAAGATGATCCGCGCGGCCTACCAGCTCTCCGAGCAGGGGATCGCGGAGCCGGTGTTGCTCGGCGACGCCGACACCATCTCCCGGACCGCGTCCGAGCTCGGGCTCTCGTTCCGCCCCGAGGTGGTCGACCCGGACGAGCGGGACGTCTCCGGATACGGCGAGCGGCTGTACGAGCTCCGAAAGCGCAAGGGGATCACCAAACGCGAGGCCGACGATTTGGTCAAACGGGACACCAACTACCTCGGGAGCGTGATGGTAGAAACCGGCGACGTCGACGCGATGCTCACCGGGCTCACGCACCACTACCCGTCCGCGCTCCGGCCGCCCCTCCAGATAGTCGGTTCGGCGGCCGACACGGACACCGTCGCCGGCGTGTACATGCTCACCTTCAAGAACCGGGTGATCTTCTGTGCGGACACGACCGTCAATCAGGACCCCGACGCGGAGACGCTGGCGGAGGTCACGCGACACACGGCGGACCTCGCGCGACGGTTCAACGTCGAACCGCGCGCCGCGATGCTTTCGTACTCGAACTTCGGGAGCGTCGACAACGAGGGGACGCGGAAGCCGCGCGACGCGGTCGACATCCTACAGTCCGACGACGTGGTCGACTTCCCGGTCGACGGGGAGATGCAGGCCGACACCGCGGTCGTCGACGACATCCTCAACGGGACCTACGAGTTCTCCGAACTCGACGAGGCGGCCAACGTCCTCGTGTTCCCGAACCTCGAGGCCGGGAACATCGGATACAAACTCCTTCAGCGGCTCGGGGGCGCCGAGGCCATCGGACCGATGCTCGTCGGCATGGACGAGCCGGTCCACGTCCTCCAGCGTGGCGACGAGGTGAAGGATATCGTCAACCTTGCGAGCGTCGCCGTCGTGGACGCCCAAGAGTAGCTCGCCGGGTGTACCGTGGACGCCGGGACACCAATTTTACTTGTTTCCGACTACAACATCGGTGGTATGGGAACGAGCGAGGATCCGGACGAGCCGGCCGGGCCGCGAGTTCTGGATAACAGGCGCGACGCGACTCGTTACCGGGTTCTCGTCGAGATCGCCGCGCGGCAGCCGGCGGTGAGCCAAGAGGAGATCGCGGACGTCATCGGTGTGACCTCGCAGGCGGTGAGCGACTACGTCCGCGACTTGGTCGACGGAGGGTTCGTGGAGAAACGCGGTCGAGGTCGGTACGAGGTGACCAAAGAGGGAGTCGACTGGATAATCACGCGAACCGACGCCCTCTCGGACTTCGTGTCTCGTGTGTCCGACGATGTTCTGGGAAGCGTCGACGTCGACGCCGCCGTGGCGACCGACGCGGTTGCGGAAGGTGACGACGTCGGGCTGGAGATGCGCGACGGCGTGCTACACGCCGTCCCGGAGGGGGGATCGGCGACAGCGGTCGTCGTCACCGGCGGTGAGGCCGGAGAGGCGGTCGGCGTCACCGACTTCGAGGGGGTCGTCGAGTACGACCCGGGCGTGGTGACGGTCGTGTCTGTCCCGGCGGTGACCGAAGGAAGTCCGCCGTCTCCCGAGGTCATCACGGGTCGCGCCGCGGACGCGGATCTGATCGCGGTCGGTGGGACCGAAGCCTACGCGCTCGCGACGCGGACCGGGCTCCGGCCGGACATCCGATTCGGTTCGGCGACGGGCGTGTCTCAGGCCGCCCTCCGGGGCTTGGACGTGCTGTTGCTCGTTTCGACCGACGAGCTTTCTCGCCACACGACGCGACTCCGTGAAGACGGCGTTCGGTATGAGGTCCGCGACTCTCTCACACCGTAGGTCGGTACGTCGGTCGCTGTGGTTTCGTACGGTGAGACACACCGTGTTTCCGGTGAAATGGGGCTATCTTGGGTGGGAGCGACTTCGCTGTGGGCGGTTTAGTTATCTATCTGACCGATATAGAACAACAGGATTTATATCCTACATCAGAGTAAAGCTCGCCAAGCGAAGTGAGCAACAGCTTGCCGCGCGATACATGCGTTTCACCGGAAACTACTATTCTACTGAGAGCTCGCACTTCGTTGGAAGCCCGCACCCCATCTGAAGCCTGAGTTTCACCGGAAACACGGTCTCCCCCCTGTTGGTCGGCCCGCCTGAGGCACTCAGCGAACACCTCGTTTCCGGTGAAACAGTCTCCTCAGACAGTGTCCGTTGACCTCTCCACACCCGTATCCCCGAATTTTCCAACGGTTGTCTCTTCTCCGCTCACTCATCCCAGCCGAATTACTCTATGAGCCCGATCACTCCATGCGTTGGAGCGCGTCACATGCCGGCTCACTCCGTGAGTACTTCCCCCGCCCGCCACCCCACGGTCGACCACCCTTTTCACCGGAAACACGGTGTGTGTCTCTCTCCACCGACCCGTCCCTCGCTCCGCTCCGAACGTGGCCGCGAAACAGAACGCATTTCACCGGAAACACGGTGTCTCCCTCATGGACGCAGCGGACGACCTCTTCACGAGGGAGGACCCTATCTTCGCGAACAAGGAACTCCTCGAGATCAGTCACTTGCCGGGCGAGGGACGTATCGTCGGCCGCGACGACGAGATCGCCGATCTGGCGACGGCGGTCAATCCGGCCATCTTCGGCCAGAGCCCGAGCAACGTCCTCATCTACGGGAAGACGGGCACCGGGAAGTCCCTGTGCGCGAAGTACGTCTCCAAGCGACTCGTCTCGACCGCGAGCGAGGAGGGCGTTACGGCGACGTTCGCCTACGTCGACTGCGCGCAGGACACCACCGAGACGCAAGCGGTCCAGACGATCGCCGAGGGTGTCAACGACCCCGAGGAAACCGGGATCAACGTCCCCGATAAGGGGCTCTCTACGTCCACGTACTACAAGCGACTCTGGCGGATCCTCGACCAGCGGTACGACGTCGTCTTGATCCTGCTCGACGAGATCGATAAGCTCGATGATGACGCCATCCTGATGCAACTGTCCCGCGCTGGCGAGGCGGGAAAGATCACCGACTGTAAGTTGGGCGTCGTCGGCATCAGCAACAAGATCCAGTACAAAGACCGGATGGACGAGCGCGTCAAATCGAGCCTCTGTGAGCGCGAGTTCGTCTTCCCGCCGTACGACGCGAACCAACTCAGGGAAATCATGCAGGCGCGGGCGGACGCGTTCCACGACGCCGTTCTCGAACCCTCGACGATCCCGCGCGCCGCCGCGCTGGCGGCGCGCGAACACGGCGACGCGCGGAAGGCTATCGACATCCTCCGGTACGCGGGCGAGATCGCACAGGCAAACGGCGAACCCACTGTTCGTGAGGAGTTCGTCACGCAGGCGCGCGAGCGAGCCGAGACCGACCGATTCCGCGAACTCATTCGCGGGTCCACCCCGCACTCGAGGTACGTGCTTCAGGCGCTCGCGCTACTGTCGCTCTCGAACGGTCGTCAGGACGGATTCCGCACGAGCCGCGTGTACGAAATCTACGAGAACATCTGCCGGCAGGAGGGATCCGATAGCCTCTCGCTACGGCGCGTCCGCGACCTCCTGAAGGAGCACGCGTTCCTCGACATCATCGAACAGTCGAAACACAGCGGCGGTAGCGCCGAAGGAAGCTACACGAAGCACCAACTCCTCGAGGACCCGAGCGTCGTCAAAGAGGTCCTTACCGAGGATGAAGCCGAGAGCTGATCGAGTCGGTTCGGCCACCCGACGGTCCCCCCGCCACCGCTCTACGACGAGCACCGTGCCGTCGCCGCGACGAGGCCCCGCACAGACCGATCGATTCGCCCGCGTCAGCCGAGCAGGCCGAGTCCTTCGATCCGCTCGACGATCTCCTCGACGGCTTCCTCGGCGTCGTCAGTCCGCTTACCGCCGGTGATGACGATCTTCCCGCTTCCGAAGAGGAGGATGACGACCTCGGGTTCGTCCATCCGGTAGACGAGCCCGGGGAACTGCTCCGGCTCGTACTCTACGTCTTCGAGACCGAGCCCGATCGCGAGGGCGTTGAGATTGAGGTTGTGCCCCAAGTCCGCGCTCGACACGATGTTCTGAACGGTGATCTCCGGATCATCCTCGACCGGGATCTGGAGGCCCCGAAGCTTCTCGAAGATGATCCCGAGCGCGTCGTGGACGTCGTCGATGCTCTTGGCACCCGTACAGACGATCTTCCCCGACCGGAAGATGAGCGCGGCCGCCTTCGGCTCTTGAGTCCTGTAGACGAGGCCGGGGAAGTTGTCGGGATTGAAATCTGCGCCCGGGAGATCCTCTGCGAGCGCCTCCAAGTCGAGCTCCTGACCGATACCCGTCGATGCAACAACGTTCTGAATCTCGATCGAGTCTGCAGGGTTCGTCATCGTTCGCTTTTATATGTGTCCCCCTCCCTTATAAACGCCCGTGGTATAAATGGCCAACTGCCCCACACCGCACATAGTGTCCTGTCCTGCGCGCGCGTGAGGCCGCCGCCGCAACCTGGATTCCATGATACACTTCTGATACGTTCGGCTCTCAGACGTTCCGATCGTATCGCCCAGTGTCGCGAGATCCTGCCGATACCAAATCTCCCTACTGGATCAGCTCGTTGTAAACTGCTCCATGAAACCGCATGACGTGGGGCCGACGCTTCGACGGGGTTAAATACAACCCGGGCATTCGAATGAGTGCGAGGAGCCCCCGACGGGGGGGGGCACCGGCCGGCCGCCAACGCGGCCGGTCGAAGCGTTCCGACGTGCTTAAGTGTATAAGCCCGTTCGGTTGAAACGCGAAGAACGCACCGCGGACTCGGGCCATTCAACTCGGCCCGGTTTCGCAGAGTCGGTTCATCCGACTCACCCGATGAGGATCGCACCCCCTGCGCTCCGGCGTAAGCGGCGATCTGATGTGAGCCGTGGTCGTTCGGTGTCATCCAAGCCGCTGGATGGACCGGACACCACACAGACCAATGCAATGGTGTGTCAACCTTCGTCTCAACCGAAGTTGACACCCGCCAACACCCCCTTCAGGCCGGGAATCAGGCCTGAAGGATATTCATTCCGGTTGATCCTGCCGGAGGCCATTGCTATTGGGATCCGATTTAGCCATGCTAGTCGCACGAGTTCAGACTCGTGGCGAATAGCTCAGTAACACGTGGCCAAACTACCCTTCGGAACACAATACCCTCGGGAAACTGAGGCTAATAGTGTATACCATACCACCACTGGAATGAGTGGTATGCCAAACGCTCCGGCGCCGAAGGATGTGGCTGCGGCCGATTAGGTAGACGGTGGGGTAACGGCCCACCGTGCCAATAATCGGTATGGGTCATGAGAGTGAGAACCCAGAGACGGAATCTGAGACAAGATTCCGGGCCCTACGGGGCGCAGCAGGCGCGAAACCTTTACACTGCACGACAGTGCGATAGGGGGATCCCAAGTGCACAGGCATAGCGCCTGTGCTTTTCGGTACCCTAAGGCGGTACCAGAATAAGGGCTGGGCAAGACCGGTGCCAGCCGCCGCGGTAATACCGGCAGCCCAAGTGATGGCCGATCTTATTGGGCCTAAAGCGTCCGTAGCTGGCCGCGCAAGTCCATCGGGAAATCCACCT
>NZ_NEWI01000003.1:0-55053 GCF_002135005.1 Halorubrum sp. SD612
GGGACCGGCCCAACGCCGGGAGGCGGCCGGGCCGCCGGCGGCGAGGTGGCGACGACGCCCGCGGCCGTCTCGCGCGTCGTCCCGTCCGCGAGTTCCACGGTCGCACCGCCCGCGTCGGCCGCTCCGGTTCGGAAGGGAATCCGGCCCCCTCCGGCGATCCGGACCGCCTCCACGTCCCCGCCGGTCTCGATCTCGACGCCCGCCTCGCGGGCGCGGTCGGCGAGCGCGGCGGGGAGCGCGGCCATCCCCTCGGCGGGGACGCCGATCGACCCACGGCCCATCGCGCGGAACGTGTACTCGAAGACGTGCTTCGAGGTCGAGAGGCTCCGGTCTAAGGTGATCCCGCCGTAGAACGGCTCGACGAAGTTCTCGACGTAGTCGTCGGCGAACCCCCAGTCGCGGAGGTACTCGCGGATCGGGGCGTCGCGCCCGGCGAAGAACTCGCCCTCGTCGCGGTTTCCGAGGTCGTACCGCAGCGCGAGCGTCCGGAGCTTGTCGGAGAAGGAGACCTCGTCGTTCAAAAGCGAGGGAATCGCGGACAGCGGGTCGCGGAGGGGGTCGCCGAGCGTCGAGCGCGAGCCCGGCCGGCAGATCGTCGCACCGGGCGCGAACGTCCGGAGGTCGAGGTCGTCGAGCCCGTCGGCGCCCAGTTCGCGCTCGACGGCGGGGTAGCTCGAGAAGAGGACTTGGAAGCCGCGGTCGACGGTGAACCCGTCGACCGTCTCCGTCCGCACGCGCCCGCCGACCTCGGGGCGTCGCTCGTACAGCGTCACGTCCGCGCCCGCCTCCGCGAGTCGGGTCGCCGCGACGAGCCCCGCGAGCCCGCCGCCGACGACCGTGGCGTTTCCGTTCATATGTGCTGTATCGGGTCGCGGGTTTATAAGCGGCGGCGGGTCGAGGCGATTCGATTGGCGAAGCCACAGCCGCTCGGCCGCGTTGCTTCTGATAAATCGCTGATCGACACAGTCCACTCCGAAGCCCCGCCCGACGGCGACCGCACAGCGCCTCGCGCCACCGCGGTTCGGGGTCTCGTCGAGACGGTCATCCGCACCCGAGTGCGAAGCGATTAGTCGCCGCCGCCGCAAGGTTCGGTATGGCAGACTTCGAGACCACGCCGGCGTTTCGCGGGCTGGAGAGTCGGGCGTCGGGACGCGTCCACGAGACCGCCGACGCGGCGGCCATCGACGACGACGAGCGGGCGCGCGGACTCGACCCGGTCTACGACTACGACGCCGTCGACCCCGACGACCTCTTCGACCCGGCGGCCCGCGGCGCGAGCGGCGACGCGCGGACCGCGCCCGCGACCGCGCGCGGCCACTGGCGCTTCGACGCCCTGCTCCCGTTCCCGGCCGAGGGCGCGCTCACCGCGGGGGAGGGCGGGACGCCGCTCGTGGCCACCGACCGGCTCGCGGACGAGCTCGACGTCGACGCGGTGTACGTCAAAGACGAGGGGCGCAACCCGACGGGGACCGTCCTCGACCGCGGCCTCTCGCTCGCGACGACCGCGGTGGCGGCCCGGGCCGCCGCCGGCGGCGACGTGGAGCCGCTCGTCTGCGCGAGCCCGGGGAACGCCGGGCAATCGATGGCGGCGTACGCGGGCCGGGCGGACCTGCGGTCGTACGCGTTCGTCCCCTCGCGGTGCGCCTTCTCGAACAAGTCGATGACGAACGTCCACGGCGGCGAGATGCGTGTCGTCGGCGGGCGCTTCCCCGACGCGGCCGACGCGGTCGACGAGCAGCTCGCGACCGACTACACCGACCTCGGCGAGTTCGCCACGCCGTACCGCCACGAGGGCACGAAGACGATCGCGTTCGAGCTCGTCGCCGACCTCGGTGACACCCCCGACGTGGTCGTCGTCCCGACCGGATCCGGCGAGGTCGTTGCCGGCGTCAACAAGGGGTTCGCCGAGCTGGCCCGGATCGGCGCGGTCGATGACACCCCGAAGGTCGTCGCCGCGCAGGCGTCCGGCTGCGCGCCGATCGCGGCCGCCGTCGAGCGCGGCCTCGACGAGCCCGAACCGTGGTCGACGCCCGACACAATCTGCGGCGAACTGGAGATTCCGGACCCCGCGGGCGGCGCCGCGGCAGTCGAGGCGGTCACCGAGAGCGGCGGGACCGCGGCCGGCGTCGACGACGACGACATCCTCGCGAGCGCGGTCGCCGTGGCGCAGAACGAGGTCGTCGAGATGGGCGCGACGGGCGGCGCGGCCCCCGCCGGCGCGTGGGCGCTCGCCGAGGAGGGGTTCTTCGACGGCGACGAGACCGTCGTGCTCCTCAACAGCGACGCCGGGCTGAAGACGCCCGACGTCCTCCGCAGCCACCTGATGGGACAAGGGATTTAGAAACGGAACCGGCGGTCAGCGACCGATTCGATTCAATCGCGCCGCGCGAGCAGGCCAGTGGCGAGCAGCGCGATCGCGGCCGCGACGACACCAAATCCGGGGACTTCCGCGCCTGTGTCGCCGTCGCTGCCGCCCGCGTCCGTCTCGTTTCCGTCCATGCCGTCGGTCGAGGAGTCGCCGCCGTCCGACGTATCATCGCTCCCGGACGAGTCGCCGTCGGAGGAGCCGTCGTCCGACGACTCGCCGCTCTCGGTGCCGTCCGTCGACTCGCTGCCCTCCTCCTGTAGCTCGACCACCGCGTTCGACAGCGTCGTCGTCGACCGGATCACGCTGCGCGGCGCGGGCTGGTTGAGGTAGTCCACGTTCATCACGACGTAGTTCTCCTCGACGCCAGCGGTCGTGCTGGCGTACGGCTCCTCCGCCAAGATCGCGGCCTCGGGGTCGGTGACCAGGATTAGCTCGGGGTCCGTCTGGAGGATCACCTCGTCGGAGAGCTGCGGGTACGCCTCGTACTCCGCGGCGACGTTGTCGGCGCCCCCGACGTTCATGATCGCGTCGATGAAGGTGTTGTTCGCGGCGACGTAGCCGCCGCCGAGCGGGTAGAGCGCGGCCGGACGGTCGACGCCGGCGGTCCGGTTCTCCGCGGCGTCGACCGCGTCGTACATCTCCTCGTTCGTCTCGCTCGCGGCGTCGCACGCGCCGACGAGCCGACCGATCGTCTCCGTCTTCTCGGCGATGTCGTCGATCGAGGTCGCGGCCGGGAAGTGGTACACTTTGAGCCCCTGCTCGCGGAGCGGCCCCACGTCGGCGGCCGAGGAGTTCGGCGCCAGCACGAGGTCGGGCTCGGTGTCGACGACGCGCTCGACGCTCGCGCCGAACTCGGCCGAGACGTTCGCACGCTCCTTGGCGCCGTCGAGGTAGAGCGCGAACCGGCTCACGCCGACGACGCGGTCCTGTTCGCCGAGCTCCCACAGCGTCTGCGCGGCCGACGGGTTGAGCGTCGTGATCCGCTCGGGACGCTCCTCCAGCGTTATCGTGGTCCCGGTCGCGTCGGTCGCGTTGAGCGGGAAGCCGCAGGCGCCGTCGGTCTGTGCGGGGGCGGCCCCCGCCCCGGCCGCGGACCCGACCGCCGGCTGTGTGCCCGCAGCCGATTGCGCGCCCGCAGCCGGTTGCGCGCCCGCAGCCGGTTGCGCGCCCCCGGTCAACTGCGCGCTCGCGCTCGGTCTGTCCGTCGCTATTGTCGGCTGTGCGCCCGCGGCGGTCCCGGCGACGCCGCCGATCAGGGCGGTCGCCACCAACGCGGCCATCGCGATTGCGAAGCTATTTCGCATCGAATTGAGGACCGGACTCGTCCAATAAGTATTTATTTACTACAAGTTGTGTTGGAGAACGCATGCGACCCTGGGCCCGCTCGGCGGCGTGGTCGGCGGCGATAGCCGCGCTGCTGGCGGTCGTCGTCGTCGTCAGCGCCGCGATCGGTCCCGTCCGTATCCCGCCTGAGACGGTGGTGAAGTCGGTGTTGAACGCGCTCGCGGTGCCCTCCGGAATCGAAGCGAGCGCGAGCGGTGTCGGCCCGTTGCCGGTCCCCGGCGTCGGTCCCCTCACGCTCCCCGGCGTCGACCTCGCGTTCGCGTCGCCGTTCGCGTTCCCCGTCGACTCCGTCCACCAGCGGATCGTCGTGGGCGTGCGGCTCCCGCGGATCCTGCTCGCCGCGCTCGTCGGCTTCGCGCTCGCGGCCGCCGGCACGGTGATGCAGGGGTTCTTCCGAAACCCGATGGCCGACCCGTCGATCATCGGCGTCTCGTCGGGCGCGGCGGTCGGCGCGGTGGCGTTCATCGTCTTCCCCGCCGCGCTCTCCGCGACCGTCGCGCTCCCGCTCGTCGGCCCCGTCGAGGTCGCGCTCTCGCGGGGCGCGGGGACGAGCCTCTTCGCGTTCGTCGGCGCGCTGGTCGCCGCCTTCGGCGTGTACGCCATCGCGACCCGGAACGGCCGGACTCCCGTCGCTACCCTCCTGCTCGCCGGCGTCGCGGTCCAGACGTTCCTCGGCGCGGTCGTCTCCTACCTCCAGCTCCAAGCGGGGGAGTCGCTCCGGCAGATCGTCGCGTGGCTGATGGGCCACCTCTCGGGCGCGGCGTGGAGCGAGGTGGCCGTCACCGCCGCCGTCGTGCCGCCGCTGTTCCTCCTGCTGCTCGCGTACGCCCGTGACCTCAACGTCCTCCTGCTCGGCGAGGAGGAGGCACGGGGGCTGGGGATCGCGGTCGAGCGCACGAAGCGGGTGTTGCTCGCCGCCTCGGCGCTCGTCACGGCCGCCGGGGTCGCGTTCGCCGGCGTGATCGGGTTCGTCGGTCTCATCGTCCCCCACATGCTCCGGCTCGTCGTCGGGCCCGACCACCGGACGCTGCTCCCGACCGCGGCACTCGCGGGCGGCACGTTCCTCGTCGCGGCCGACACCGTCGCGCGCTCCGCGGCCGCGGAGTACCCGGTCGGGATCATCACCGCCGCGGTCGGCGCGCCATTCTTCGTCTACCTGCTCGTGACCCGGGAGGTGACGGAGCTGTGAGTGCGGATCCCACCGTCGACGCCGAGACGACGGGCGCGGCCGACGCGGCGGAGTCGGCCGCGGGCGGCGGCGACGGTTCCGAGGCCCTCCCCGACACGGCGCTCTCGTTCGGCGACGCGCCGCTGCTGTCGGCCGCGGACGTGGCCGTCTCGTTCGGCGACCTCGACGTCGTCTCCGGCGTCGACCTCCGGGTCGAGCCCGGCTCGCTCGTCGGCCTCGTCGGGCCCAACGGCGCCGGGAAGACCACCGTGCTGCGCGCGGTGACCGGCGCGGTCGAGCCGGACGCCGGGACCGTGCGCCTCGGCGGCGACCCGGCGTCGTCGCTGTCGGCCCGTGAGGTCGGTCGGCGCGTCGCGAGCGTCCCGCAGACGACGAACCTCTCGTTCGACTTCCGGGTGCGCCACGTCGTCGAGATGGGTCGGACGCCCCACCTCGGGCGCTTCGACGCGCACGGGACCGAGGACGACGCCGCGGTCGACGCCGCGATGGCGGCCGCCGGCGTCGAGCGCTTCGCCGACCGGTCGATCACCGAGGTCTCGGGCGGCGAGCGCCAGCGCGTGCTGCTCGCGCGGGCGCTGGCGCAGGCGGCGCCGCTCCTCCTCCTCGACGAGCCGACCGCCAGCCTCGACGTACACCACGCAGTCGAGACGCTCGAACTGGTCCGCGAGTTCGTCGACGGCGGCGACCGGGGAGCGATCGCCGCGATCCACGACCTCGACGCCGCGGCCCGCGACTGCGACGAGGTGGTCGTCATCGCGAACGGCGGGGTTCAGGCCGCCGGGCCGCCGGAGTCGGTGCTATCGGCGTCCGCCGTCGGCGCGGCCTTCGACGCCGAGGCGTTCGTCGGTCGCAACCCGGCCACCGGGACGCCCGCGGTCACTGCGTTCCCGGAGAGCGACGCCGACCCGCGCAGCGTCCACGTGATCGGCTCGGGGCGGTCGGGCGCGCGCGTCGTCGCCCGGCTGGCCGCCGCGGGCCACGAGCCCTCCGTCGGCGTAGTCCCCGAGGGAGACACGGCCGCCGGCGCCGCCGCGGACGCGGGCGCGACAGCGGTGACGGCGCCCCCATTCGAGGACCCTTCCCCGGAGGCGCTCGCTGCGGCGCGCGACCTCGCGGCCGACGCCGACGCGACGCTCGTGGTCGCGGCGGACGGCGACGTCGCCCCGACAGCGAACGGCCCGAACGCCGAGGTCGCGGCGGCCGCGGACCGCGTCGTCGACGTCGCCGACGACGTCGACGACGCGGAGCTGCTCGACGCCGTCGCGGCCGCGAGCGGTGCCGAGCCGGCGGAGTGACTCCGGCCGCTCGGGTCCCCGCCGTCCGGCCCGCGAAGCGTCACCGTTTATTCGCTTGACCGCGTCCCTCCGACGATGAGCGTCCCCTGCGTCGCCGTCGCCCGCGAGCGCGGCGAGACCGTCCGGAGCCGGCTCGCCGACGCCGACGCCCTCGACGGCGACCACCAGATCGCCGTCGACGGCGAGACGATCTACATCCCCGTCGCGGACCGCGAACTAGTGCCCGCTGCGTTCGCCGATCGGATCGTCGAGCGCGACGCCGAGCGACGGGACCGCCCCACGACGCCCGCCGACATCCTGGGATACGAGCCCTCTATCGAGCGGCTCGGTGACATCGTCATCGTCGACGAGGACGACGACGAGCGCGCCCGCGAGATCGCCGACGCCGTCGCGGCCTCCGACGTGCCTTGCGAGACGGTCCTCAACCGCGCGTCGCCGATCGAGGGCGAGTTGCGGGTCCGCTCTTGGGACGTGCTGGTCGGCGACGACACGGAGACGGTCCACCGCGAGTACGGCCACGAGTTCGCGCTCGACGTCGCCGCGGTGTACTTCTCCCCGCGGCTCGCGACCGAGCGTCACCGCGTGGCCGAGCAGGTCGACCCCGGAGAGTCGGCGATCGATATGTTCGCCGGCGTGGGCCCGTACGCGGTACCTATGGCGTCCCGCGGCGCCGACGTGGTCGCCTGCGATCTCAACGAGCGCGCGGTCGAGTACCTCCGCGAGAACGCCGCACGCAACGGGGTCACCGACCGGGTGACCGCGATCAGCGGCGACGTGCGCGACCTCGCCGACTCCCACGCGGACACCGCCGAACGCCTCGTGATGAACCTCCCCCACTCCGCGGACGAGTTCTTGGACACCGCCGTCGCGCTCGCCGGCGACGACTGCGTGATCCACTACTACGACATCCAACACGAGGACGACCCCTTCGGCCCGGGGCAGCGCGCGATCGAGGCGGCCGCGGGCGACGACTACGCGGTCACCGTCGAGACCGAGCGGGTCGTCCGGTCGTACGCCCCCCACGAGCACAACGTCTGTCTCGACGCTCGCCTGACGCGCGACGCCGACTGATCCGGCCGCTCCGCGCGCCCGACGAACCGAGGCAGACACGTCAGGGAATATACTTATGAGTGTAACTATCTAACATGTCTTCGTATGAGCGACGCCGCAGACCCCGAAGAGCGAATCGACGAGACGACCACGTGGCCGGAGCTGGCGATGGGGCTCTACGACCGCTTGACCGGTCGAAACGCCGAGATACACTACCAGTTCGAGGACATGACCGTCGAGGTGCCGAGCGGGACGGGAGACGACGTCGAACACGCCGAGTGGCGCGTCGACGGCGGCGTCCGCGTCACGACCCGTGAGCGGGACTGAGTCTCACGCCGCCCTCGCAGTCGAGACCGACGACCTGACGCTCTCCGTCGACGGGGTCGATGTGTCGGTCCACGCTACCGAGCGGCGCCTGTTCCTCGAAGTAGAGAGCGTCGGTGACGCCCTCCGCGTCGCCCGCCGCCTCCCGGGCGACGCTGCCTCGGACCTCGCGGTCAGGGAACTGCGACTGGGGGACCTCACCGCTGAGGTCAGGGTCCGCGGACGAACGGTCGCGATCGCGGGCGCCGACGCGCGCCCCGGTCCGGTCTCACACCGCCTCGGCGTCGCGCCCGCCGAGGTGCGCCTCGCGGGGGTCGTCGGCGCCGGATACGGCGGCCTTTCCGCCGCGGTGCGCCGCGCGCGGCGGCTGTTCGCGTAGCGTCGAACGGGACGGAGAGCGGCGGCGCCGCTCGCGATCCGTCGTCGAGACAGCGAAAACGCCGCGCCGCCCCGAGGGGGGTCGGGGCGGAGCGGCCGGGGCCCGTCACATGACAAGCGGCCGCGGCGACGGTCGGCGGACCAGAGGCGATTTTGCGCTTGGCGCGTCGGTGACGCGTTTCACACGGTAGCCGCGGCGGAACGCTACTGGGGATGACGGCCGCGCCGAGTCGCGGTTGGGGAGACGACCGACGAGACCATTGCCGCCCGGTACGGGCTCCGACCGGGCACGCACCGCCGAGGGATTCGATCCCCGCCGTCTCGGCACGCGGACGGTGTCAACACATTCAAATTGAAGTCCGAACGAGTATTTAGTCTTTTTCCTTATACAATTGTATTGTGTTCTGGTTTCCTGTGTGTTTATAGATGTAATATGGGAACGATTGTGACGTTCGTCTTATTCGTATCGGGCGCGCGCGTCGCTTCCAGCGCGCGGCTCGGCTCCCGCCGCGTCCCCGTTGCGTCCCCGTTTCGGAACCCTTATTTTTCCGTCCGGGAATTGTGTGATGAGCGCCGGGGTAGCTCAGCTGGCAGAGCGATTCCTTCGTAAGGAATAGGTCGAGGGTTCAAATCCCTCCTCCGGCTCTTCTACCGAATCGTCTTCCGACCGAGAGCCGCGGCCGTGCGCGCCGTCGTCCTCCGTGATCGGCCTCTTTCTGATCGTTCCGTCACCGCTGTGCGATATCAGATTTATATTATCAAAAGAATATTAGGTGTGGGTCTATGTACCATGGAGCCGTATGCGCAGATATGCGACCAGAATACGAGCATCACGGCGAAGAAGTGTACGAGTGTTTCAAATGCGGTCGGCGAACGGACTCGCCGGGCGAGTGCGAGTGTGGCGGTGAACTGTGTCATATCGGCCGTTCCCGGGATCTGTAGCCAGATCTGTCACCGCCCGGTCTCGGCCCGTCGTCGATCCGATCAGTCGCTCCCGGCGGCGTCGTTCCCGTCGCCTCCGTCGGCGTCGCTTCCCCCGGCGTCGTCGCCAACCTCGCTCTCCGCGTCCTCGTCGCTCGCATCCCCGTCCGGCTCGAACTCCGGCAGCGAGAGGACGTTCTCCCGCCCCAGCCGGAAGCCGTCGAGGTCGCCCTCGTCGCGGAGCCCCGTCACCACCTGACTCGTCTTCGCGGCGGTCCAGTCCAGCTCCTCGGCCACCTGCTTCTGTTTCATCCGACCGCCCTGTGACTCGATGAGGCGAAGCACCTGCTCCTCGTTGCTCAACAGGTCGCTGTCGACGGTCGGCGCCGCGTCCGCCTCGTCGTCGCTCTCACCGGAGGTGTCCGCGTCGCCGTCTCCGCCGAGTCCCGACTCGTCGCTTGCGGCAGTCCCGTCACTCGCGGCAGTCTCGTCACTCGCGGCAGTCTCGCTCCCGGCGGTCTCGCTTCCGACCGCCGTGTCGGTCGCGACGACTCCCTTTCCGCCGTCGTCCCCGGCGTTGCGCCGCCGATAGGCGGTTGTTCCGGCGACGACGAGCACGGCGAAGAGAGCGACGAGCCCGGCGGTCGGCACCCCCGAGAGCGGCCCGGCGGGTGCGACCGCGATCCGCGGTTGGCCGGCCGAGAAGTCGACCGGACCGTTCCAGACGACGGACCCCTCCCGGACCTCGCTCGGCTCCGGCGTCGTCTCTCCGAGGCGATACCCGTCCGGCCACGAGACGATGAGCGGCGAGGAGCCGTCGAGGAACAGCCCGTCGACCGCGTCGCCGACGCGCAGCCGGTCGCCGTCGACGGCGGCGAAGTTCGTCCACTCGAACCGGTAGGTCAACACGCCGTACGCCTGCGGGAGTTCGCGCCGCTCGGCGGTGACGGTCGCGTTCGACACGGTCATGTTGCGCCCTGTCGCCGACTCGGCTGTCGCCGCGGTCGAGGCCATCCGATCGCGGAACCGGGTCGTGTACGCCTCCGTGTCGTTCTCCACGTCGGCGCGAAGCTGCTCGAACGCCCGCTCCTCCTCGTCGGTGCCGAGCCGGATCCGGTACTCGACGGTCCATTGCGCGTCGCCGTCCGGTTGGACGGCGACCGCCATCGACACGTCGTCCGGTTCGACGTCCATCTGTGCGAAGCCGCCCTCGAACGGGACCGCGCCCGCGCCGCCGGCGGCGAGGGCGAGACCGACGGCCCCGAGGAGTGCGACGACGGCGAGGAGGACCGGCGCTCGCTTCACGTCCTACGCCACACGGAGAGCCGGTAAATTCCTTCCCATGCGGAACGGTTACGCGGTGCCGCCGCCAGCGGGGCGGCGGGTGTGTGCGGGTTCACGGCGCCACCGACTTCACGCATCGAGGCGAGACGGACTGCCGACGGTCGTCGGCGGGGCGCCCGCGCCGCCGCTCGAACTGTTTCCGTCGGGGCCGCCGCTCGGACCGTTTCCGTCGGAGGCGCCGCTCGAACTGCCTCCGTCAGAGCTATCGTTGCTCGAACTGTCTCCGTCGGAGGCGTCATCGCTTGAACAGTTTCCGTCGGAGGCGTCATCGCTTGAACCGTTTCCGTCGGAGGCGCCATCGCTTGAACCGTTTCCGTCGGAGGCGTCATCGCTCGGCCCGCTTTCACTCCCGGGTTCGCTCCCCGGGTCAGTCGGACCGCCGGTCGACGCGTTGCCGGCTCCGCCGCCGGTCGCGGTGCCGGATCCCGGGGGGTCGGACCGGTTCGGGCCGTCCGCGGCGACGGCTCCGGTCCCGTTCGCGCTCCCCGACGCCGGCGGTCCGACGGACCCGTTACCGGGCTCACCGCCCGGACCCTTTCCCGAACCGGCCCCGGGCGTTCCCATCGATCCGTTCCCCGAGCTCGCTCCCGGCGGCCCGGCCGATCGATTTCCCGAATCTCTTCCGGGCCGCCCCATCCCGGGTGAGCCGGCGTCGACGGGCGGGCCGCGTGCGGTCCCGTTGCCCGGCGGGCCGCGCCGCCCGGGGGCGACCGGTCCGCCGACGTCTTTGCCCGCCACGCCGCGGGCGATGGCGGCGACCTCGGGGCCGCTGAGTTCGTTCGCGCGCTCGCGCAGCGTCGCCAGCCGCTCGTTGTCGACGCCCGTCTCGTTCCGGACGGCGGCGGGGAGTTCGGCGGCCGCGCTCGCGCTCCGGTTCAGCCCCCGCGAGAGCGTCTCGATCCGAGCGGTCGTCGTCGCCATCCGCGCGGCGTACGCGCCCTGACTCAGCTCCCCGGCCTCGCGGCGCTCGCGGAGCTCGTCCTGTCGCTGTTCCAGCTCCGCGAGGCGCTCCGCGGTCCGGTTCAGCCGCTCCGCGACGACGGCGGCGCGGCTCTCGTTGGTCTCGGACTCCCGGAGCGCGACCTCGAACGCTCGCGATTCGACCTCGCCCTCGATCTCCGCGCCCTGAACGCCGACGACGCCGGCGAGCCGCTCGCCGGGACTGAGGTCGCCCGTCGCGTTCGCGCCGCTCGCGCTCTCGGCGCCCGAGTCCGCACCGCTCCCGTTCCCCGGGTCGGTCTGTGCGGTCACCATGCCCGCCGGCGCGGCGGCGGCGGCTCCGACGATCAGGGCCGCGGCGACGGCCGCGACGACGAGACTCGCAATCCAGCGGTTCATTACCAGCGTCTACGCCCTCCGATCGTATATATCCGGAACTCCGTTAAGCCGGATCAACGCGGATTAATCGCCCGACGAGACCGGGACGGCTCGATTCCTCAAAAACGAGTGACAACTGCGGGTCGCCTCCGCGGAGGACGCGCCGTCGCGACTCAGTACGTCTTCGCGAAGTACGCCGTCCGCTCGGCGGCGTCGTCGCACATCGCGCACGTCTCCTCGTGGTCCCCGTCGGCGAGGGGGTCCTCGTCGTCGAACGGGACCATCACGATCTCCGCGGCCATCGGTTCCTTGATCGGCTCCTCGCAGGCCTCGTCGCCGCACCACGGCGCCTTCACGTAGCCGCCGTGCTGGCCGAGCGTGCCGAGGATCTCGGCGCGGTCGTCGGCCTCGCGCACGCCGTCGTCGAGGGTCTCCTCCGCGGTCGCGTACAGCTTGGCGTATATCTCGTCGAACTGGTCGCGGACGGTCTCGGCGACGGCCTCGCGGTCGACCTCGACGCTCTCGCCGTCGGGCCGGTGGACCAGCGTGAGCTCCTCGTCGTCGACCTCGGGGGGACCGATCTCGATCCGGAGAGGGATCCCGTTGAGCTCGTGTTCGTTGAACTTGAACCCGGGGTTGCGCTCGTCGCGGTCGTCGAGCTCGACCCGGATCCCGGCGTCGTCGAGGTCGTCGGCCACGCCCTCGGCGTAGTCGAGGACGTCTTCTTTCGTGTCCTCCTGCCAGATCGGGACGACGACGACCTGCGTGGGCGCGACGGTGTGGGGCAAGACGAGCCCCTGCTCGTCGGAGTGCGTCATGATCAGCGCGCCCAGCGCGCGCCACGAGAGCCCCCACGAGGTGGTGTGGGCGGCGCGCTCCTCCTCGTCCTCGTCCGAGTAGGTGATGTCGAACGCCTCGGCGAACGACTGCCCGAGGTGGTGGGAGGTGCCCGCCTGGACCGACTTCCCGTCGGGCATCAGCGCCTCGACGGTCGTCGTCGTGTCCGCGCCGGGGAACTTGTCGTGGTCCGGCTTCTGCCCCTTCAGGACGGGCAGCGCGAGCAGGTCCTCGTAGACGGACTCGTACTGGTCGAGCCGCGTCATCGTCTCCGCCCACGCGTCCTCGCTCGTCGCGTGCGCGGTGTGGCCCTCCTGCCAGAGGAACTCCTTCGTGCGGAAGAACGGCTTCGTCTCGGTCGCCTCCCAGCGCACGACCGAACACCACTGGTTCACGCGCAGCGGGAGGTCGCGGTGGCTACGGACCCACTGCGAGATGTACGGCGTGATGATCGACTCGGAGGTGGGCCGGACGGCGAGGCGCTCTTCGAGCTCCTTGTTCCCGGCCTCGTCGACCCACGCGACCTCGGGGTCGAACCCCTCGACGATGTCCTTCTCCCGTTCGAGGTACGACTCGGGGATGAACAGCGGGAAGTAGGCGTTCTGGACGCCCGTCTCCTTGAACTTCGCGTCGAGGAACCCCTGAAGGCGCTCCCAGACCGCGTACGCCCGCGGTCGGGTGACGATGAAGCCGCTCATCCCTTCCGGGCCGTAGTCGGCGAGGCCCGCCTTCCGGACGACCTCGGCGTACCACTCGCCCGTGTTGTGCGTCTTGGACTCGGTGATCCCGAGCTCTTGGTCGTCGTCGCTCATTACTCTCGAAAGCGGGTGTCGCGGGCTTAAAAGGTCCGAACCCGACCGCAGCGCCGCGTCCGCCCCGAACGTGTACCCCGGTCACGTCCCGCACAGATGGAATCCGGGGAAACGTTAACCGCCTCGCGTCGCCTACGTCGCCCATGGACCTGTCGGGGGTGCGCCGCCACGCGCCGCAGTCGCTCGCCGGGCGGCGCGAGGCGGCCGTGTTGGCGCCGGTGATCGCGCGCGACGGCGACGCCCACCTGCTGTTCACCAAGCGCGCCGCGCACCTCGGCGAGCACCCCGGACAGATGAGCTTCCCCGGGGGCGGCCGCGAGCCGATCGACCGGACGCTGACGGACACCGCGCTGCGCGAGGCCGACGAGGAGGTCGGGATGCGGTCGTCGGAGGTCGACGTGATCGGCCGGCTCGACGACACACGCACCTCGTCGCAGTACGCGGTCCGGCCGTTCGTCGGCGTCGCACCCGACCGCGAGTACGTCCCGGATGAGTCGGAGGTCGCGGAGGTGGCGGTCCTCCCGGTCGACGCGCTCACCGACCCCGCGAACTACGAGTCGGAACGCCGCGTCGACCACCCGGAGTACGGCGACCACCGCGTCCACTACTTCCACGTCGGCGGCTACACCGTCTGGGGCGTGACGGGCCGGATGGTCGTCCAGCTGCTGGAGCGGACGACCGACTGGCGCGCACCGTCGGAACCCGATCGCGTGGTGGGGGCGGACGCCGAACTGCCGATCTGACTGTTGATGCTTTCGGTGCCTCGGTCCCAATCGCTCGCTCATTTATACAGCCACAGTGAACTCCTCAGCAGCTGCTAGGGACTACCTGCCGGACACGGACGATGTGGTCAGCACAAGTGCCGTATTATGCTCTCTGTTTAAATTATAAAACCCGTTAGAATGAGTTGTAGGTCCACTTCCTCGGTTAGAAATCAAATCTCCATCCGTGTGTTATCGTCTCAGCGCTGCCTTTATGTTGTAAAGGTTGTAAGGATAGACAACAAGGCTCTGACAACGACCAGTTGCGCGGGTAGGTGGACTGAGCCTCGTAATGCACCGTATTCAGCGTCAGACGGACGTAGGGGGCCTAGGAAACCCCTGTGGGACAGCCCGGAGACTTCGACCATGACGAACGCAACAAAAAGAATACCAGTAACCGAAGAACGATGGAAGGAACTAAACGAGCTAAAGACCGCAGGGAAGACCTACGACGATCTGCTGGAGGAATTAATCCAAGATCACCGGCGGTGTCAGCTTGCCGACAAGGTCCGCGAGGTTCGCGAGGCCGACACGGAGGAACTGACGCCGCTTGATGAGCTATAACGTCCTGCTCGCAGACGACGCACGCGAGTACGTTTCCGCGCTCGACGAGAAGAGTACACGGATCATCAAGGAGAACCTCCGGAAACTGGCCGAGGAGCCGTATCCGCGCCCCGCGGCCAGCTCTGGTGACCGTGAGAAGCTAACTGTCGACGGTGAAGAGATCTACCGGCTCCACATCGGCCGTACTCACACCGCCTTCTACGACGTGCTGGAAGAGCTGGAAGAAGTCCGGGTGGTGGAGGTCGTCGACATCGACGAAGCGCACAAACGCTACGGCTAATCGGTACTCGCAGAACATCTGCGCCCTGTATTCAGCACACACGCGAGAGGGTATCATCACTGGCGAATTTCAACGAAGCCGTTTATCCACAAATCGACGTTAAGAGGAGTGACATCCGAACACACAACGGCGTAATCGTCCATCAATGACATCGCGACGACCCATCCCGTCGCCTCACTCCGCGGGCTCGACTTCGAACCGCAGCGTCAGGTCGGCCCCGTCCGCCAGCGCGGCGACGAGGTCGCGGTCGAGGTCGGCGGCCGCGCCGTCGCCGTCGACGAGGATCGTCCGCTCGTCGTCGGTGTAGTCGCTGGTGCGGCCGACCATCGAACGGTCGTCGAGGAGGGACAGGTCGGGGTCGCCGCGGCCCGCGATCGTCTCCTCGAACGTCTCGTCGCCCGGTTCGACGACGAGCGTCGCCTCGATGGTCGCGTCCGCGTCTCGACACGCCTCGCGGAACTCGGCCGAAAAGTCTCGGGGGGTCCGGTCGGCCTCGAGGCCGACGATACAGTCGCCGGCGGGCGTGAGCCAGTCGTCGGTCGTGAGTTCGAACGTGCTCGCGTGCTCGGCGGAGACGTGCTCGTGGCCCGTCGCGCGGACGACTTCGACGCGGGTGTCGTCGACGTCGCGCTCGCCGTCGTCGAGGGCGTCGCCCGCGGCGGGCTCGCTCGGGGCGTCTGCGTCGCTCATGCTCGCCGGTCGGCCGCGGCGCGACAAGTGGCCGTCGCTTCGGCGGCGAAGGCGGAGCCCGGGACTCCCGCCTCAGACGTCGGCGCCCTCGGCGAGGGCCGGGACGAGCCGGGCGGGGTTCTTCGCCAGCACGCGACGCATCAGGTCCTCGGAGACGTCGAGCGTGAGCACCTCCATCACGCCGACGTTCGGGTGGACGTCGGGCGCCCCGGAGCCGAAGAGGACGCGGTCGGGGTGTTCCAACACGCCGCGCTCGAGCACCTCTCGGTAGCGCACGGCGCTCGTGTCGACGTACACCCGGTCGTACTCGTCGAGCAGGTCCAGCGTCTCGTTCATCAGGTCGGCGTCCAGCGGGTAGCCGCCGAAGCTCCCCAGCACGACCGGCAGGTCGTAGTCCAGCAGCTCCGTCTCGACCGCCTCGGGCGGGAATTTCCGGCCGGCGTGGACGAAGAGTGGGAGGTCGGCGTCCTCCAGCCGCGTCAGCACGTCCTCGTTCGGCAGCCCGTCGACGTGGGGGGCCAGCGTGAAGCCGTGGAAGCGGTCGTCGTAGGAGTACTGCTCGACGTCGTCCGGCCGGGCGTGGTGGTCGCCGCGCTCGGCGCGGAGGTTCCGGACCACCGACACGGGCCCGGTCCCCGGGTCGCGGGGGCCGTTGAGCCGGGCGAACGCGACGAACGGGCGGTCGATCGACAGGCGCGCGACCGCGTTGTTCGCGCGGAGGTAGCTCCGCCCGGCGGCGCGCTGGCCGGGGCTCGCGACCGCGCGGACGATCCCGGCCTGGAGCATTTCCCGTTCCAGTCGCTCCGGCGAGATGTCCCGCCCGTGGGTGGCGACCGACGACTCGTCGGGGTCGAGGGTCGCGCGGGTGTCGACGATCCGGAAGTCGTGTTCGAGCCCGAGCATGGCCGCTCTCTACCCGTCCGTCCCGGGCGATCCGGATGTGCCTGTCGGTCGCACGACGGCGGGCGACGGGGGCCGAGGCACGCGACGCCGTCGCACGCGGAGCCAAGGCTGAAGACTCCTCGCCACGCCGAGCCGACATGGAACTCGTCGAAGCCGACGAGGGTGACCTCGGCGCGCTCGCTGACAGGTGGTACGACCTCGCGACGGCGATGGAGGCGTACTCGTCGCTGAACGAGATACGCCACAAGGACGCCGGGTCGGTCGCGGACGACGGCTTCCGCGCGCACCTCGACGACCCGTCGGTGACCGACTACCTCGTCGCCGTCGACGGCGAGACGGTCGGGTTCACCACCCTCGAAACGGGCACCCGGCCCGCCCGAGAGCGGGGCCGGTACCTCGATATCGTGAACCTCGAAATCGACGCGGAACACCGGAATGAGGGGTACGGCACCGCGGTCGTCGATCGGGTCGAGGAGTTGGCCCGCGAGGCGGACCGCGACTACCTCACCGTCTCCTGCGAGTGGGGCAACGACGGCGCGCGGCGCTTCTACCGGGACGCGGGCTTCGAGCCCAAGCAGGTGACGTACGCGCGGTCGGTGGAGTGAAGCGAGGGGGCGATGCGCCCACCGACGCCCGCCGCGGTCCCGATTAGGGTCCGGCGGTCGAGACGATCTTCACCACGTCGCCCTCGGTCAGCTCGTGGTCCTCGCCGATCCGGCGCGAAGCGCGCGCGTCGACCGCGTGGAGGTACCCTTCGCCGATGTCCGAGTGGACCGCGTACGCGAGGTCCCGCGGAGTCGACCCCGCGGGCAGGAGGAACGCGTCCGGGAGGACGTTGCCCGTGCCGTCCGTCCACTTGCCGGCGTCCTGGACCGGGTAGGCCGTGATCCGGTCGAGCAGGTCGTAGACGGCCGCGTTCAGCGCCGACTGAACGCCCGTTCCGTCGTGGGCCGTCATCGACTCGCGGAGGGCGTCGAGGCCGGCGCGCTGGTCGTCGGAGACGTCGCCGACGATCTCGAACGACTCGTCGCCCGGGTCGTAGTCGACGACGCCGGCGTCGGCGGCGCGGCGCAGTGCCAGTTCTCCGTCGGCGGTCGCCGGGACCACGGGCTTGTCCGTCCCCTCGCGGATCCGCTCGACCGCGTCGTCGGGGGCCGCGTCGACCTTGTTCGCGACGACGACGATGGGCTTGGTGCGCCGGCGGACCGCCCGCGCGAGCGCCTCGCGGTCGTCGTCGGTCCACGCCTTCGGATCGTCGGGGTACTCCAAGCCGCGCAGCACCGCGGTCACGTCCCGCTCGGTCGCGCCGAAGCCGGTGAGCATGTCCGAGAGCGCGGCTTCGAGGTCGAAGTCCGGCGAGCGCGACTTCCGCTCGACGCTCTCCCAGTTGCGGTCGACGATGCCGGCGAGCCACAGGTCCATCTCCTCCTCGACGAAGTCCACGTCGTCGAGGGGGTCGTGGCTCCCGACCTCGACCGGTTCGCCTTCGGCGTTCGTGGCCCCCGAGGCGTCGACGACGTTCAGGACGACGTCCGCGTTCGTCAGTTCGTCGAGGAACTGGTTGCCGAGGCCCTTCCCCTCGTGCGCGCCGGGGACCAGTCCCGCCACGTCGAGCAGTTCGATCGGGACGTAGCGCTTCCCGTCGCGACAGTTCTCGTTCTCGCAGCGCTCGTCGCGGTCGAGACACGGGCAGCGCGTCCGGACGTGGGTCACCCCGCGGTTGGCGTCGATGGTCGTGAACGGGTAGTTCGCGACGTCGACGTCGGCCATCGTGGCGGCGGTGTAGAAGGTGGACTTGCCGGCGTTCGGCTTGCCCGCGAGCGCGACCGTGAGCATACCCGACGGTCGCGGCCCCGCGAAAAGCGCCTTTCGGTCGGGCGCGGAGACGTATCGAATATGAGCCGGTCCGATGGTGCGGTGGCGCGCGCCTCCGAGCGCCAATGGGGCGCGAGGAGCGCGTGCGAGGTCGCCGGCGCTACGCGCCGGCTGCCAGAGGGACCGACGGTCCCTCGCTGGTGTCGGGCGGCCGGAGCGAAGCGGCGGCCGGAGCGAAGCGGCGGCCGGCCGACGCGGCTGGGGCTTTGGCGGCAGTCCCCGTCGACTCGCTGGCCGCGTCTCACGAAGGATAGAATTTCAAGCGGCTTTACTGCCGCCGTCAGGTCGAAAATCTACTTCCGCGCGACTATCCGCAGCACGTCCTCGTCCGCCAGCTCGTGGCTCTTCCCGACCTGCTGGTCGTCGTGCTTGGCGCTCTCGCCCGAGACGCGCGCGAACTTGAACCGCTCGTCGAGTTCGCCGCCCAGCTTCGTACAGGCGTCGCCGACGGTGTCGCCCTCGAAGAGGATGAGCGGCTCCTCGTAGTCCACGCCGCGCCCCGGCTTGTCCATATAAATCCGAATAACCCCGAGTTCCTCCCAGAGCCGCTCTTTGAGCCCGTCGAGGCCGAGCTCCTTCTCGGCCGAGATGAAGAGCACGTCGTCGGGGTCGAGGTCGCGGTCGCGGAGTTCCTCCTTCACGGTCGGCAGGTAGCTCTTTTCGATGAGGTCCGCCTTGTTGACGGTAACCATCGAGGGGAGGTACTCGCGGTTGTCCATCACGGCGTCGACGAGCTCGTCGATCGTGAGGTCGTGGGGGATGGTGACCTTCGCGTTGACGTAGCCGTACTCGCGGAGGACCTGCTTGATCGTCTCCTCGTCGAGGCTCACGTCGTCGCTCATCGTCACGCCGAGCCCGTCCTTGTGGGTCTTCCGGATGTTGATGTTCGGCGGGTCGGTGTCGAGGCGGATGTTCGTCGCGTACAGCTCCTCGCGCAGGCGGTCGTACTGCTCGATCTCGAAGACCGAGAGCATGAACACGACCAGGTCCGCGGTCCGGACGACCGAGAGGACCTCCTTCCCGCCGCCGCGGCCGCCCGCCGCGCCCTCGATCAGCCCCGGCACGTCGAGGATCTGGATGTTCGCGCCGCGGTACTGCAGCATGCCCGGATTGACGTCGAGGGTCGTGAACTCGTAGGAGCCGACCTCGCTGTCGGCGTTGGTGAGGGCGTTGATGAGGGTCGACTTGCCGACGCTCGGGAACCCGACCAAGGCCACCGTGGCGTCGCCGTGCTTCTCGACCGCGTAGCCGTGGCCGCCGCCGGCGGAGGACTGGTTCTCCAGCTTCTCCTTTTTCTCCGCGAGCTTCGCCTTCAGGCGCCCGATGTGGGCCTCCGTGGCCTTGTTGTAGGGCGTGTTGGCGATCTCCTCGCGGAGGTCTTCGATTTCCTCCTCCAGTCCCATTACCCGTCTCTCGGCCGCTCGGCTCGTTAAAGGTGTTCCTTCGGATCGCCGGGCCGTCGTCGGGTCGCCGCCGCGAATCGAATCCCCCGACAGCGGTCCGCGAACGGGGGCGTCGCCGCCGAACGAGTGGTTGGCGCGCCGATACTTCGACACGGTTATATCGACGACGAATAATCACTCGGCACGCCGAATGCCAGATCCGTCGAGCCTCCGCGACAGTACGCAGATCGTCCTCCCGCGCCACGCGCTCGACGGCCACCGGGAGTGCCTCGAAGACCGGTTCACGGTCACCGTCGTCGAGACGGCGGAACGGTACCGGATCATCGGCAGCCCGGTCGAAATCAAGGCCGCGAGCGACTACCTCACGCGCAACGGCGTCGCCGTCGCGTGACGCGCTCCCGACGACGCCCCTCTCCCCTCCTTCTGCCCCGTCCGGAGCGTTGAAGTCGCCGCTCTCCGAGACCCCGGACGATGGTCACCCGTCGGACGGTCCTCGCCTCCGGCGTCGCCGGAGTCAGCGCGGTCGCCGGCTGTGCGGGGGGCTCCTCGCCCGCGAACGCTGACGACCGCGGCGGAGCCGACGCGGGCGGCACCGACGGCGACGCCGGAAACGGAACCGCCGCCCGAATCGGCCTCGTCGGCGACCTGATGCTCGGACGGAGCGTCGCCGACCGCTGGGCGGATGCCGACGATCCGACGGCGGTTTGGGCGTCGACGCTCCCGCGGCTCCGCGACCTCGACGCGCTCGTCGGCAACTTGGAGTGTTGCGTCTCCGACCGCGGCGACCGCTGGCCGGACAAGACGTACTACTTCCGGTCGCCGCCGTCGTTCGCGGTGCCCACGCTGGAGGCGGCGGGGGCGTCGTTCGTCTCGCTCGCCAACAACCACGTCCTCGACTACCGGGAGCCGGCCCTCCGCGACACTCGGCGGCACCTCGCCGACGCCGGAATCGCCCGTGCGGGCGCCGGCGAAAACGCCGCCGGAGCGCTCGCCCCAGCGACGTTCGAGGCGGGCGACCTCACCGTGGCCGCGTTCGGCCTCACCGACCAGTCCGCGGCGTTCGCGGCGACCGACGCCGACCCGGGTACGGCGTTCGCGCGGCTCGACCCCGGCGTGCGCGAGACGCGCGCTCTCGTCGGCGACGCACTCGACCGCGTCGCCGAGGCGGACCCGGACCTCGTCGTTGCCTCGCTCCACTGGGGCGCGAACTGGGAGACCGAACCGCGCGCGGTCCACGAGCGATTCGGGCGCTGGCTCGTCGAACTCGGCGTCGACGTCGTCCACGGCCACAGCGCGCACGTCCTCCAGGGCGTCGAGGTACATGATGGGTCTCCGATCGTCTACGACGCCGGCGACTTCGTCGACGACTACGTCAGCTATCGCGACCGGGAGGGGGTGTACAACAAGCGGAGCGCGCTCTTCGAACTCGTCGTCCGCGACGGGGACCTCGTCGCCCTCGACGTCGTCCCGACCAAAATCGCCGACGAGGCCGCGGCGCTGGCGGACGACGAGGTCGCCGAGTGGGTCCGAGAGACGGTCGCCGAGCGCTCCGCGGCGTTCGGGACCGTGGTCGAGGGGCTCGGCGGCGAACTGCTCGACGGCCGCCTGCGGATCCCGCTGGGCGACGGGTAGCCGGCCCCTCTCCGGACCGCTGGACCGCTACACCCCCGGACCGCTACATCACCGGACCGCCAATCGCCGCGCCTCCGACGGCTTCCGGATCCCCACGACGGCTGCTGGGGTCCAAACCCTATTCGGTCCGATACCCCAATGGGAGCCGTGACGAACACCAACCGCGAGTGGCTTCTCGCCGAGCGGCCGACCGGCGAGCCCGATCAGGACAGCTTCGAACTGCGCGAGACGGACGTTCCCTCGCCCGCACCGGGCGAACTGCTCGTCCGCGTCCGGTACCTCTCGGTCGACCCGTACATGCGCGGCCGGATGCGCGACGCCGAGTCGTATGCCGAGCCGTGGGACGTGGGCGACGCGCTCAGAGGCGGCGTCGTCGGCGAGGTGGTCGAGAGCGAGAGCGACGCGTACGAGGCGGGCGACCTCGTGACGGGCGAGGGGCGCTGGGCCGACTACGCGACGCTCGACGCCGACGACGTCGCCCCGGTCGACCCGGCGATCGCCGACCCCGAGGCGTACCTCGGCGTCCTCGGCATGCCCGGGCGGACCGCCTACTTCGGCCTCCTCGAAGTCGGCGAGCCGAAGCCCGGCGACACGGTCGTCGTCTCCGGCGCGGCGGGCGCGGTCGGCTCGGTCGTCGGACAGATCGCGAAGCGCAACGGCTGCCGCGTGGTCGGGTTCGCCGGCAGCAACGAGAAGACCGCGTGGCTCACCGACGACTTGGGCTTCGACGCCGCGATCAACTATAAGACGACGGACGACTACCGCGCCGCGCTCGACGAGGCTGCGCCCGACGGGGTCGACGTCTACTTCGACAACGTCGGCGGACCGATCACCGACGCGGTGTTCACGAGACTGAACATCGACGCGCGGGTCGCGGTCTGCGGGCAGATCGCCCATTACAACGACGAGTCGGTCCCGACCGGACCACGGAAGCTCCCGCAACTGATCCCGGTGCGAGCGAAGGTCGAGGGCCTGCTCGTCGGCGACTTCGCGACGCGGTTCGGCGAGGCGAGCGAGCGACTCGCCCGCTGGGTCGCGAGCGGCGACCTCGAACACCGCGAGAGCGTCGTGGACGGGCTGGGGAACGCCCCGGACGCGTTCCTCGGACTGTTCTCCGGCGACAACATCGGCAAGCAGGTCGTGCGGGTGTCGTCGCCGGACGACGAGTAGCGACCGCACCGAGGCCGTCAGAGCCGGTCGAGGGCCTCGTCCAGGTCGAACTGCTCCGTCGATTCGCTGAACTCCTTCTGTTCTCCGTCGCTCTCCGACGCCGGCGTCACGAGGCGCACGAGGTCGTGGTCTATCGAGTCCGCGGTCACGGTCGCGTCGAAGCGCTCGCGCTCGGTCGCCGGTCCCGAGAACGGTTCGACGCGCTCGACGCCGTCGACCGAACACGCCACGGCGCGACACACCGCCTCGCGGAGGCGGTCGGTCGTCCCCCACCCCGACGGCGGCACGCGCGGCAGCGCTCGGTCCCGGAACCGCCACGTCTCGATCGCCAACTCCGCGTCGTGAGGGGCCATTACCGCTGGTACGCGTACCGCGGACAAGTGGGTTTTGCCGGGTCGGACCGACGGTGTCGACGCGTGACCCGTCTCCCAAACCGCGACGGGGCCGCGGCCGTCCGGATCCGTGGACTCACTCCTCGAACGCCGTCGGGTCGAAGGGGTCGGACGCCTTCCAGTACCCCGAGAAAGCCTGGTCCGCCCACTCGCGCACCGCCGGATCGTCGGTGTGGAGGGACGCCCGGAGGATGCCCCCGTCGTCGCGGACGAGCAGGTACACGGTGTCATCGGCGACGGTGACCGCGACGGGGACCTCCTCGCGACGGACGCGGATCTCCGCGTCGTCGCTCTCCGCCAGCGTTCGAAGCCGCCTCCAGAGGACGTCGTCTGCCGCGAGCGCCTCGATGGCGCCGGCCGAGAGCACCGCCTCGAACGTCTGCTCGCCCGCGGCCACCCGGTCCCGGGCCGTCGCGAGGCTCTGTTCGTTGAGCGTGTGTGAGAACGCGCGCAGCGTCGTCGCCCCCGCCATCGCGTCGAGGACGCGCTGGAGCGGCGCGCTCGGTCGCGTCCGCGTCGGAACGGTCACGGTCGCGTCGGCGAGACGGCGGAGGTCGAACCCGAGTTCGGCCGTCGGCAGGTACGCGACCACGTCCCGCAGTTTGGCCTCCGTCTCGAGGAGGGCGACGAGCTCTTCGACGCCCTCGGCCACCAACTCCCCGGTCGCGGTGGCGACGTACTCTTCACCGTCGCGGCTGACCCACGACCGGTCGGCGAAGTCCTCGAGGATCCGACCGAGGGTCGCTTGCGACGCCCCCGTGGCGGTCGCGAGGTCCGCCCGCGTCTGCGGCGCCGACGCCAACAGCTGTAACACCTCGACGCGGTTCGTCGAGCGGGCGAGGAACTCGATCTCCTCGAGCGGGGCCTCCATACGCGATCAAGCGTCCACCGGAATAAACCGGCTTCGCTCACCGTTGAGGTTTCACGCCGTGAGCGATCGGCACGACGTGTTGCGCGTTTCCCGTCGTGGAATATTTTCCGGATTTCGTTATAGGTCTCCGACTGTTACATCTGTTTGTGCCGAGAAGCTCGTTCCAATCCGATCGTTCGTTCGACAATTTAACGCGGGTGTCGCAGTAACGTGTTCACCAGACGCACCGGCGCCCTGCTCTCCGTCTCGGCCCTCCTCTTCGGTGGCACCTTCGTCGCGGCGAAGGCCGGGTTGGCACACCTCCCGCCGCTGTTCTTCGTCGCCGTCCGGTTCGACATCGGCGCAGTCGTCCTCGCGGCGTTCGCAGCGACGCGACTCTCGCGGGCGGAACTGCGCCCCCGAACCGTCGGCGACGTCGCCGGTATCGTCGCGACGGGCGTGCTCGTCATCGGGCTGACGAACGCCCTGCTGTTCGTCGGACAACAGTACGTGACGAGCGGCGTGGCCGCCGTCGTCTTCAGCCTGAATCCGATCCTGACGCCGGTGTTCGCCGCGGTCCTGCTCGGCGAGGACGGCCTCTCGGTCCGCGGGTTCGTCGGGATGGGCCTCGGACTGTTCGGCGTCGCCCTCGTCGCCGATCCCGACCCTTCGGCGCTGCTCGCCGGCGGCCTCGGCGTCCCGCTGCTCTTCGCGGCCGCCGTGACGAGCGCGCTCGGCGCCGTGCTGATCCGCCGGGCCGACGCGACGCTGTCAAGCACTGCCCGCACCGTCTGGGGAGTCCCTCTGGCGGCCGCCCTCTCGCACGCGCTAAGCATCGGCGCCGAGGAGTCCGTCTCCGGGCTGTCGGTGCCGCCCGTCGCGATCGCGGCGCTGCTGTACGTCGGCGTCTTCTCCGGGGCGATCGCGTACCTCGCGTACTTCGCGCTGATCGACGAGACCGACGCGACGCGCGCGAACCTCCTGTTCTACTTCGTCCCCGTCGTCTCCGCGGTGGGTGGCTGGGCGCTGCTCGGCGAGACGCTCTCGGTGCGGTCGCTCGTCGGATTCGGCGTCATCTTCGCCGGCTTCCTCCTCGTTAGCGGGCTCTCCGCGGGCCCGTCGCGGCTCCTCCGTCAGCTGGTCCCGGCGCGATTCGTCGACGACGGCCCGCTGTGAGCGGCGGCGGACCGTTGTAAACGGCGATAGCGGTTCACCGGAAACGACGGTACAGCTATCTCCTCGCGGAACGTATCAGTAGTGTGAACAAATTGCGACCGGTCGCCGTCGCCGTCGTCGGGACCGTCGTCGCGGTCGCCGCCGCGTACGCGGTCTTCGCCGGGGTGCTGGTCGGGTCCGACGTGGCGTCGTACACCTCGGACGGCGTGACCGTCCCCGACCTCGCTTACGAGCTCAGCTTTGAACGTTGTCTTGTTGACACTATTGGGCCAGAAATCGGAGGAAAAGACGTTCTACGAGGAGTGTACGGTATCGGTGGAACAGGAGAGTGATTCACAGAGGATAATGAAGGCAGCGTTCACGGCGTTTGAACCTCCAGTGGAGAGCGGAGCGTCTGCGGCTGAACTCTCTTTTCCATGCTCATACCGTCTCAGCCGCCATTTTCGCTCGATTAAGTGTTAGATACTCAACGTTCAAAGCTGAGTTACGAGGATACGCTGGAGCGAGCCGACGCGGCCGGCTACGCGGTCGAACGCGTCGGATCGAGCGGGTTCCACCCGACCGGGATCGACGACCTCGACGCCGACCTCGGCCCGGAGTACGAGGCGTTCAGAGTCACGTACGACCACGCGTCGGCGGCCCGACTGTGGGCGACGTTCCACGCCGAGGAGGGGATCACCGTCGTGACGCTGTTCCCGGACGACGCCGACGGCGACCTCACCGTCGACGACTTGCCGCCCGAGGAGTGGCTCGTCGACCGGCTCGCGCTGCTGTTCGAGATGGACGAGGCGACCGCCGCGGCGTACGTCGAGGAGATCGAAACGGCGGTCAGCACGGGCGACCCGACCGAGCCCGGCGCGAGCACGCCGAGCGTCGAGGTCGACGAGCCGGTCGCCTTCCGGGCCGCCTACGACGACCTGACGGCGCGCGCGACGACCGTCAATGCGACCTCCACGCCCGGGTCGGGCTGGCACGAGCGCGTCTATCACGCTGGCGACGAGCGGCTCGGCAGCGCCGAGTTCGTCCTCTCCCGCGCGACCGTGACGCGCGAGGTCGACGGCTACACCTACCGCGTTCACGTCGACTACCACGGCGGCGTGGCGGTCGACGCGCAGACGCGCGCAACCCGGACGTTCGAGGAAGACGCCGTCCGCGCCGCCTTCCGAGAAATGTTCGTTGAGATGGGGGTCCCGCCCGAGGCGGCCGACCACCTCCAGTTCTTGTATCGGGGAAGCGTGTGGTGAGCGCCGCCGCTTCGCTCGGTATCAAGTAAAACTACGTCGGACTGCTCTCCTCGCGAAGTGCTCGGAGACGAATGCGCGGGACCGGATTCGAACCGGCGGACCCCTACGGGATAGCGTCCTAAGCGCTACGCCTTTGGCCTGGCTCGGCAACCCGCGCGCGGTAACTCGTAGACCGGCTACGTCAAAAATACCTGTCGTTACGGGTTCGAGGGATGCGACCGCCGCGGGAAGACGGCGACCGGTCAGAACGACGGCTCGTCCCGCGGGTGTCGCAGGTCGATCTCGTTCGCGTGAACCGTCCCCGGCGTCGTCGCAATATCGTGGATTCGCTCGGCGATCTGGTCGGGGTCCATCCAACGGTCGTGGTCCGGATACCGATCGCGGAGCGACGGCTTGTCGATCCAGCCGTCGACGATCAGGTGAACCGCCTGTACGTCGGCCTCTCCGAGCCCCGGGTCGGCGGCGAGAGAGCGAACGAGCCCGCGGGTCCCGTGGCGCGCCGCCGCGTAGGCGACGTCCTCGGACGGGCGCCGAGACTGGCCGGAGCTGGTCACGACGACGGTTCCACCCCCTCCGTCGACCATGTCGTCGACCGCCTCGCGAAGGCACCGGAACGCGCCGCGCAGACGCGTGTCGATCACGTCGCGGAACCCGGCCGGATCCACGTCTACGATCCCGCCGCCGGCGGACGGGGACCCGCTGGTGAACACCAAGCGGTCGACCGGCGAGAAGGCGTCTCGAACGGTTTCGAATGCCGATGCGACCGCCGTCGGGTCGGCGATGTCCGTCTCGACCAGCAGGGTAGTGCCGGGCGTCTCCGCCTGAATCTCGTCGGCGGTCGACGAGAGGTAGTCGCTCGACCTAGCGAACAGCGCGACATCGTCGCCGTCGGCGGCGAACCGGCGGGCCACGGAGGATCCCAGCCCCGGACCGACTCCCGCGACGACGGTCGTGGGTGTCATACACACGCTTCGTCCGGGAGCCGCTAATGGTTTGTCTCGCGCACCGCGGGCAGCGTCCCGCGTCCGCGGGACGCCGCGGGGGCCAGCTATCGCGTCGACGCGGCTACCGACGCGACGCGGCCAAGCGACGGCGGGGCGGACCGCGGCCTCACTCGCAGAACTCGCAGTCGCAGTACGCCTCGCAGACGGGGTTGTCGCAGTCGGCGTTGCGGGCCGAGCAGTGTGCCCGGCCGTGCCGGATCAGGAGGACGTGGAGCGGGTAGATCAGCTCGTCGGGAACGCGTTCGTCCAACACGTCGTGGGCGCGCTCGTTCGACGCCGACTCCGGGACGAGCCCGAACCGCTTCGAGACGCGCTCGACGTGGGTGTCGACCGCCATCGTCGGCTTCCCGAAGTGGAAGTTCAACACGACGCTGGCGGTCTTCGGCCCGACGCCCTTGATCTCGGTGAGCCACGCCTTCGCCTCCTCGGTCGGCAGCGCGTCGAGGAACGCCAGCGAGTACGCCCCGCCTGTCTCCTCGCGGATCGCGGTCAGCGCGCGCTGGATGCGCGCGGCCTTCTGGTCCGGGAGGCCCGCGACGCGGATCGTTTCCCGCAGCTCCTCGTGGTCGGCGGCCTCGATCGCCGCGAAGTCGTCGTACCGGTCGAACAGCGCCTCCGACGCGCGCCGCGTGTTCTCGTCGGCGACGTTCTGCGAGAGGATCGTCGTCACCAGCTGTCGGACGCCCTCGCCCGGCTCGGCGGTGGGGTCCGCGCCGTGTTCGGCGACTCGGTCGACCGGCTCGTACAGCGCCACGAGGTCGTCGTGGAGCGCTCGGACCCGCATCTCGTCCCACGTCTGCGTCGACATACGCGCGCTACGTGTGCGGGCGACTTCAGGGCGGCGGCCGCGCTCGGGAGTGGCCGCCCCCGGTCCGGGGCACGCGATCGCCGTCGGCTCCGCGGAGCGGCGCCGGTACCGGTGCGGCGACCGCGGCCGTTTATGTTCCTCGCTCGACTACCCCGGGGCGTGTACCGGGCGAGCGACCGAGTCGACAACGAAGCGTGGATCGAACTGGTCGAGGAGGCGTGCGACTCGCTCGATTTGGACGCGGAGACGCGCTCGACCGCGGTCGACCTCTTCCTCTCGCGAGCGCCCGACGACGACCGGGGGAAGCGCGTCGCGGCCGCCGCCAGCCTCTACGCCGCCAGTCTGATCCGCGGCGAGGAGCGCTCGCAGTCCGCCGTCGCCGACGCGATGGACGTCTCGCGGCTCTCGGTTCAAAAGCGATGGAAGCCGATCCTCGAAGACGCCGGCTTCTCGCCGCCGTCGTGGTGACCCCTCAAAAAGCACTCCTGACGTCGCTGTCGCGGAATGTCTGCGGACTGATCGCCAGCGACAGATTTATTTTCTAACGTAAAGTCCCCTTTACTGTAAAGCGAGCTTTACACCGACGCCCGCTCGCTTTACCTCCACCCATGAGCGAACACACGACCTCCGCGACGACCCGGCCCTCCTCACGGAAACGCTACAAACGCATCGCGTACGGTCTGCTCGGCGCCGGTATCCTCGCCCTGTGGATCGGTATCGCGGTCGACCGCTTCGTCCTCGGCGTGGCCCTGTATTGGGCCGGCGGCCTCGGCATGGGGCTCGTCCAGCGGTTCAGCCCCGTCGAACTGTACGACGAGCGCGACGGCACCATCAGCCGCAAGGCCAGCCAGACAACGATGAACGGCTTCGCATACGTCTTCGTCCTCGGGACGCCCGGCGGACTCGCATTACAGGAGAGCGGCCTCGTCACGCTCCCGGGCGAGTTCTACGGCGCGACCTGGATCCTCTTCGGGGTCTTCGTCGTGTTCGGCGCGTCCCATCTCTACTACAAGCGGCGCACATGAGAAACGACATCCCTGACAAACGCACCGAGACCGACGAGAGCCAGGCCGACCTCGCCGCCGCCGTCGGGGTCACCCGCCAGACGATCAACGCGATCGAACGCGAGCGCTACGACCCGTCGCTGGAGCTGGCGTTCGCGCTCGCGGATCACTTCGACTGCCGGATCGAGGACGTCTTCGAGCCGGACGACTGATCACTTCGGCGTCGCCACGACGCCGAGGTGGTCCTCGTGGAACCGGTCGAGCCGCCGCGTCTCGACGATCTCGTACGCCTCCCGGAGCCGGTCGAGCGCCCCCTCGAACACCGCCTCCGGCGCCGCAGTCACGTCCTCGCTGCGCGCCTTGATCGCGAGCAGCAGCCGCCCGTCGTCGGCGAGGAACCGAGCGTTGCGGGCAGCCACCTCGGCCTGCCCGCGCGTGGCCACGTCCTGAACGACGGCGTCGACGTCGCGCTCGACGACGTGCGCGTACGTCTCCGGCTTCCGCGCGTCCTTGAGCAGCGGGAACAGTCGGTCGCGCGGCGCGGCGGCGTCGAGCAGGTCCCGCGCCGGGCGCGGCGCGAACTCGACCGCGTAGGTGGGGCCCGCGAAGTCGGCGACGTGGCTCACCGTGGTGCCGCTCGCGGCGCCGAGGTAGAGGACGGTCTCGCCGCCAGTCAGGCCGGTCTCCAGCCCGAGTTCGAGCATCCCCCCGAGCTTCGACCGTTTTGGGTCCCACGCGCGCCAGCCGTCGGCGGTCGGCTCGCCGTACACCGGCTCGCCGCGGGTCGCCAACCGCTCCTCGCCGGCTATCTCACGCCGTTCGACGCCGTCAGGGAGGGTCGGCTCACTCATCGCCGGCCTCCGCGGCATCCGGCTCGTCGGTGTCCGCCCGCGCTCGGATCGTCGCCATCCGCTCGCGGAGGTCGGCGTGGAGCTGCGACCGCCGCTCTCCGGCGTAGTGGTCGGCGCGCGCCGCGAGCGTCAGCTTCCCGGCGAGTGCCCGCGCGGCCGAGCCGCGGTCAGCGGGTCGGGTGCCGCGGACGTACTCGTGCGTGTAGATGATCCCGTGCTTCGGGGACGGCGCCCGCCCCGAGAGGTGCGCGAACAGCGCGTCCTCGGCGCCGAGGACCTGGACCGTGCCGGACGGCTTCTTCGCGAGCGACTCTAACCCGCCGGCGAGCGCGATCAGCCGCGCGGCCAGCTCCGGGCCGGCCATCTCGGAGAGGTTTGGGGCGACGGCGGGCGCAATCCGACCGATCGTCTCCGCGAGCTCGGCCCGCTCGTCGTCGAGTTCGGCGGCGCGCGCCGCGAGCGAGACGGCCCGCCGCTCGACTTCGCTCTCGGGTTCGCGCGCCGCGACCGCTCGCGCTCCCTCGATCCCCGGCTCGACCTCGTCGAAGAGGCTCCCCGCCCACTCAACGGCGCGCTCGGCGAGCTCGTTCGCGGTGCGCTCGGCGTCGTCCATGGCCCGGACCGCGTGAATCAGCTGCGCGTCGTCGGCGCGCTCCCGCTCGCGGACCGCCTCGCGGGTCGCGCGCGTCGCCGCGGCCTTGAGCCGGTCGTAGTACTCGTCGGTCGAGTCGGCGGCCCCGGACTCGACGGCGCGTACGGGCCAGTCGGCGGGCGACGCGGCCGTCCCCTCGCGCACCCGCGCCGCGGCTCTCGCCGCGGCGTCGCTCTCGGTATCGGTATCTTCGGTCGCGCCCGACGGTAGCGCTTCGAACCAGCCCTCCGCGCCGTCGGACGCCGCGCTCGCGTCCGGTCCGGCGTCGGTGTCGCTCATTGCCGGCGGCTACTCGCCCCGACGGTATAGACGTTCCCGATGCGACCCGCAGGTTACGCCGCCGCGTCGACCTCGGCGCCATCGCCGAGATCGTCGGCGTCGCCTCCGTCGTCACCGTCGTCGGCGAACAGCCCGCCCGCGCCGGACTTCAGTTCCGCGAGCGTCGCGCCCGCCAGCCCGCCGAGCGCGCCGCCGGTGCTGGCCGCGTTCCGGCTCCACAGTCCGCCGACCGCGGCGCCCACCGCGGCGCCGACGGCCGCGTACTTCGCCCTGCTCAACGCCGTTCGGATTCGTGATCCCATACCTCTCCTTTCTTGTCGGCTCATAAAAGTGTGTCTGGGAAAGCCACGGATTGGTCCCACTGATACGGTTCTGCGCGGTCGACCGGGTCCGGTACGGTCAACGAAGTGCGATTCGGCGCTTCGCGGTCGGGGCGCGGCGAGAAGTCGCTTCGGTGGTTCGGCCGGAAAGGGGCCGTGCCCCTGCTGGTCACTGAAGCCGCTTCGTCGTCTCCACGAGGGGGTGGCGCGCGTAGTCGACGATCTCGATGTCGTCGACGACGCGGAGGCCCTCCTTCTCGGCGGTCTTCGCCATCCCCAGGTCGACCGGCGTTCGCGGCACGATCACGTACGCGTCCATCGACTCGATGCCCGCTTCACGGGCGGCCATGGCCCGGTGATGCCCGTCGGCGAGGTAGAGCGTCCCGTCGTTGTCGATGACGACGAGCGGCTCCGCGAGCCCGTGTTCGAGCTCGTACTGCCGGCCCTCCAGCTCGTCGGCGTACACGCGGGCCTGCGTCGGCGTCAGGTCCGCGATCGCCACCTCGCGGCGCTCCTCGTCGAGGTCGACGCCGTGGATCTGCGAGAGGGTGCGCATCAGCTTCCCGACCTTGCCGGGCGTCGCGCGCTCGATCTGCGAGCGGACCACGTCCGTGTTCGAGATGATCCCGACGAGGTTGTCCGCGTCGTCGACGACCGGGAGCCGCTGGATCCCCGAGCGCAAGATCACGCGGGCGGCGTCGGTCACCTTCATATCGGGGTGCGCGACGATCAGGTCCTCCGTCATCACCGTGAAAACGGGTGCGTCGTCCTCGGCGAGCAGCAGGTCCCCCGCCGCGACGAACCCCTCGACGGTGCGGCCCTGCGTGACGGGGAACCCGTTGTGCCCGTCGCTGTCGGCCATGCGGCGCGCGACGGTTGCCACCGTCTCGTCCGGGCTGACCGTCTCCACCTCCCGGGTCATGTACTCGCCGACCGTCGGTTTCCCGCTCATCGTCCGCCGTACACGCTCGCGGAATAAAAGAGGGCGGGGGTGACGGCGTCCCGAGCGGCTATCACTCTTCGCCCGACCGGCACTCGCCGTTCGGCCGTCCCTCCCCGCCCGATCGTCTCTCTGCCCGCCCGGCACTACCAGCCCGACCGTCACTCGCCGTCCGGCCGCCACGTCACCGTCTCGTCGGGGTTCCCGGCCGGGCGCTCGACTCGGGTCCCGAGCCGCCCGTCCTCGTCGACGGTGATCGTGACGCGGCGCACGTTGCGCTCGTACAGCCGATACCGGCCCCTCTCGGCGTCGACCGCGACGTGTTCCGTCACCAGGTCCATGTCCTCGAGCGTGTCCAAGCGCCGGTACACCGTCGACATCGGGATGTCGCACTCCTCGACGAGCTCGGCGACCGAGGTTGGTTCGTCGAGCTCCGACAGGATCGTCCGGTTCGTTTCCTCGCTCAGCGCGTCGAGGAGCCGCCGGACGGGGCCGGACTCGCCCCGCTTCGACCCGGCGTCACTCATCGCCACCGACCGGCGATGCGGGTTCGCTTCGCCGGTCTCCGCCCCGGCCTCCTGTGCGCTTCGCCCTCCGCTCGGCGTGAGAACCGCTCATTACCGACGTTTGCGCGCACAGCGGCTAATGTAACCGTTTGGCGCAGGACAACGACCGGTCTCGACGGCCGAGAGCGGCGGCTAGCCCCGATTCGAAGGCAGTACCCAGCCGCCGCCGAGACAACAGCGGGCCGTCGTCGTCGGGAGTAGCTAGCCGCCGTCGGGCTCGCCCACTTCGATCGGGACGCCGATCATGTTCCCCCACTCGGTCCAGGAGCCGTCGTAGTGCCGCACGTGTTCGTAGCCGAGCAGCTCCTCGAGGACGAACCACGTCACCGACGACCGCTCCCCGATCCGGCAGTAGACGATGATGTCGTCCTCGGGGGTGATCCCCCGAGACTCGTACACGGCCGCCAGCTCCTCGGGCGACTTGAACAGGCCGTTGGGCCGGACGTTCTCCGCCCAGAACACGTTCGTCGCCCCGGGGATGTGGCCGCCCCGCATCGCGCCCTCGTTGCTGCCGGGGGGCTTCGTGATCTCCCCCCGGAACTCCTCGGGCAGGCGCACGTCGACGAACTTCGTGTCCGTGTCGAGCGCCGCCCGCACGTCCGTGCGCGCGGCCCGCACCGCCGGTCTGGCCGGCGCGTCGGGCGCGTCGCCGTACGCTACGGCTGGCGGGTCGACCGGGTCCGTCGTGGTCGGGTAGTCGTGTTCCGTCCAGTACTCTCGGCCGCCGTCCATGATCCGGACGTCCGGGTGGCCGTAGTAGGCGAGCTGCCAGTACAGGTGGGCCGCGAACCAGTTCCGGTTGTCGCCGTAGATGACGACGGTCGTCTCCTCGGTGATCCCGCTCGATTCGAGGAAGGCGGTCATCTCTTCCGGAGAGAGGATGTCGTGTACCTCCGTCGACCGGAGTTCGGTGCGCCAGTCGACGCCGACGGCGCCGGGCGCGTGCCCCTCCTCGTAGAACGAGGCGTTGACGTCGACCTCGAGCAGGCGCAGGTTGGGGTCGGCGGCGTCGAACCGGTCGAGGCGGGCGTCGACCCAGTCGGGGCTGACGAGCACATCCGTCGGGTACCGCCCCGCTAGCGACGCGCTTGTGGGCTTCCGCTGATCGTCGTCGGGTGGGGTTTCTGCGGTCATGACTGTTGGTCGGCGAACCGTTTCGCCAGCTCCGCGGTCGCGCGTCGAAGCCGGTACGACACCGTCGAGCGCGGCTCGTCGAGCCCCGCCGCGAGCTCGTCGAGCGTCACGTCTCGCGGCGTCTCGAAGTACCCACGTTCGACGGCGAGCAACAGGGTCTCGCGCTGCTCGGCCGGCACGTCGGGCCGGGAGAGCAGCTCGCTCTCCCAGTGGTCGACCTCGGTCAGGTGTTCGAAGGAGAACGACAGCCCGTCGCCGAGCTTCGCGGACAGCGTGTCGTACAACATTCCGATCTTCGAGTCGTCCTGGACCAGCACGCGCCAGCGGACCGTGTCGCCGGACAGCGTCTGCTCGAAGAGGACGCCCCCGTCGACGTACTTCGCCGTGATGAGCGGGACGGACTCGCAGTAGTCCACGTCAGAGACGTACGTGTACGCCACCCGCCGCCGCTGCTCTTCGGTCAACAGGCTCGTCGCGCGGGCCGAGCGACACGCCCGGCCGCTGATCGACTCGCGGTCGACCGACTCGTCTAAGAGCAGCTCGTCCACGGCGTCGAGGTCGGCCGCGTCGCCGGTCACCGACTCGAGCTTCCACAGCTCCGTGGGGTCCAGACACGAGTAGGTCGCCTCCGACTGGAGGGAGCCGCGGTCGATGAACAGGTCGACGTACTCGTCGGCGCCGGGCTCGTACGTTATCTCGAAGCTGAAGTCGTACATCTGGCGGTGACTGGTCCGGTCGTGCGGTCTCGGTTCGCGGCGGTGACGGTGACCTCGCCGGCGTCGGGCCGCGTCCCGGCGGGAAGTTGTCCCTCGACAACGCGTGTGATATGGGCCCGACGCACTTACGTTGTCTCGTATGGAGCTTTCACCCTCGGGTCGCGAGACGCCGACCGCGCTCCGGAGCCGTCTCCTCATCCCGGCCCTCCTCGCGCTCGCCGCCGGGATCGGGGGATTCGCTCTCGGACTGACCCACGACGACACCGTCACCGCGCTGGGCGCGCTGCTCTTCATCCCCAGCGCCGCGCTGCTGTTCGGCATCGTCGCCAAGCGCCACGGCGTCGGTCCGTTCAGGCGGTCGAGCCGTCGGTCGGACTGACGCTCGGCGCGGCGCACTCCGGTCACGTCGCCTCTCGCATGCGGGCGGCGACGAGCCGGTCGACGTTGAACATGAACACGGCGACCGCGGCGAGGACCGTCGCGAAGTAGACGACGAGCTGCGGCGGGCCGGACGCGGCGCCGCCCGCGACCGCCCCGCCGAACCCGACGACGAGGAGCTCCGCCCACGTGATGAACACGCGCGAGAGCAGCAGCGTTCCGACCGACGACCGCCGGGTCGGCGCGTGCGCCTCCGAGCCGTCGCTCATCTCAGTACGCCTCCTCGGCCGTGATCGGGCCGCTGAACGCCGAGTACAGGACGGCGAAGTACACGGCGACCAGCGGTAACAGCAGGGCCGCGCCGATCGACATGAGGTTCAGCGGCAGCGTCGAGACGACGGCCTCCCCGACCGTCGCCCCGGTCGCCGGGTCGATGCGCGGGTACATGAGGACCGCGACGACCGCGGTCAGCCCGTACGTCAGTCCCGCGGCCGCCGCGAGCGCGGCGAGGTCCGCCCCGCGTCGAAGCGCGACGCCGTAGCCGACACCGAGCCCGACGGAGGCGGCGACCAGCGCGAGCACCGGGGGCGATAGCAGCGCGTCGACGCCGGCGGGGAGCCGAGTCGCCAGGGCGCCGAGGGTCGCGACGACCGCGAAGAGGTACGCCGCGACGGCCCCGACGCCGATCTCAGTCACCGTCTCGGGGAGCGCGTCTCGGGCCTTCAAGCGGAGGAACGCGGCGCCGGAAACGACGGTCAGCGCCGTGACGGCGACCCCGGTGACGACGCCGACGAACGTGAGCGACCGGGGGCTCCCGGCGAGCCAGTTCCCCGCGAACGCGCCGAGGAGGAACGGCGCGAGGACGCTGCCGGCGACGAACGACCGCCCCCACCACCGCTGCCACCGCGCGTCGTGGCGCTGTTCGTACATCTCCGGCGCCAGTCCCCGGAGAATGAGGGCGCCGAGGATGCCGAACATCAGCAGGTAGTGTCTGCTGAACAGCCCCGCGTACACCGACGGGAAGGCGGCGAACAGCGCGCCGCCGAAGACGACGAGCCACACCTCGTTCCCGTCCCAGAACGGCCCGATCGCCGACAGCACCGCCTCGCGCGCCTCGTCTTCGCGAAGCGTCGCGAAGATCGCGCCGGCGCCGAAGTCGAAGCCGTCGAGGAACAGGAACGTTCCGAGGATCGCGAACACGAGCGCGAACCACAGCTCCGGGAGCGGCAGGCCGAGCACCGGGCCCGCCGCGAGCGCGTCGACGGCGCTAGTCATCGCCGGGCACCTCCCCCGGCGCGGCGTCGCGCTCGGCGGTGGACCGCAGCTCGCGCACGCTCGGGGGCCCATCACGGATCACCCGCGCGACGACGTACGTGTACAGCGCGAGGATGCCGGCGTAGACGCCGACGAACCCGGCGAGCGTGACCATCGCTTCCGTCCCGGTGAGACCGGGAGAGACCCCCTCGCTCGTCTTCAACACGCCCTGGATCACCCAGGGCTGACGGCCGACCTCGGTGACGACCCACCCGAGCTCGACCGCGACGATGCCGAGCAGGCTGGACGCCATCAGCGCCTTGTGGAGCAGCCCGTCCTCGAACAGCTCGCCCGTGTACCACCGGTAGCCGCCCCAGAACGCGAGCAGGATGAACCAGAAGCCCATCCCGACCATCGCGCGGAACGACCAGAACACGACGGCGACCGGCGGCGCCTCCGTCTCGAACGTGTTCAGTCCGCGGATCTCCGCGGTCGCGTCGCCCCCGCTGGCGAGCCACGACGCCCCGCCCGGGATGCCGAGACCGAACAGCTCCTTCGCGCGGGGGTCCGTGAACTGGCTCAGGTCCGTCGGGATCGCGAAGATGTACTCCGGGACGTACGCCTCGGTGTCCCAGACCGCCTCCATGGCGGCGAACTTCTGCGGCTGCGTCTCGTAGACGTGCCGCGCGTACAGGTCGCCCTGAAGCACCTGTAGCGGGGCCGTGATCAGCAGCGCGACCAGCGCGATCTTGAGCGTCTTCTGCCAGAAGGCGATGTTCTCCGTCTGGTGTCCCCAGACGTGGTGTCGGTAGACGAAGTACGCGGAGACGCCCGCCATGAACAGCGCCACCGACTCGACGGCGGCGTTTTGCATGTGGACGTACATGTAGCCGAAGCGGGGGGTCAGGTACGCCGCGAGCGGGTCGACGAGGTGGACCACCTCCTGCCCGTTCTCGGTCACGAGCTCGTAGCCGCGCGGCATCTACATCCATGAGTTCGCGATGAGGATCCAGACGGCGGACAGCCACGTGCCGACCCCGACGGCGAGGCTGGACACCAGGTACAACCGGTCGGAGACGCGCTCGCAACCGAACACGAAGACGCCGAGGAACGTCGCCTCCAGCATGAACGCCATCATCCCCTCGACGGCGAGCGGGCCGCCGAACAGCTCGCCGGCGGTCGTCGAGAACGCCGCGAAGTTGGTCCCGAACTCGAACTCTAAGACGATCCCGGTGACCGTCCCGACGACGAACGAGACGGCGAATATCTTCGTCCAGAAGCGACGCAGCTGTTCGTACACCGGGTCGCCGCCCCGCACGTCCTTCCAGGTGAAGTATATCAGGAACGGGGCCAGTCCCATGCTCATCACCGGGAAGATGATGTGGACGATCGTCGTCAGGGCGAACTGGAATCGGCTTGCGAGTACTGGATCGATCATGTCGTGGTGGGTCCGGGTTGGAAAGTTCACTCCGGCGCGCGACGCGGCGGTCTCCTCGCGTAACACTGCGCATTCCTCGTCCATAACCCCGGAGTTGGCACAGGACAACCGGCCGCGGAGCGCCCGCCGCCGCCCTCTCGGCGGCGACGCGGCGGCTCGCCCGCTGGTCCGACGTTGTCCTGCGCCAAGCCATCGTTTTGGGTGGCGAGGCGACTGCGTTCACGCATGGAAACACGGCACGCCGTGCTGGCGCTCGTCGCGCTCGTCACGGTGGTGATGACCGTCAGAGCGGTCGTCGCCGGCCTCGACGGCGACTTCGGGACGGTCGGCCGGCAGGTCGGGGTCGGCGGGATCGTCCTCGCGTTCGGCGTGGCGCTGTACCGGAACTGGGAGTCGGTCGGCTGACCCGGACGCCCGCTCCGCGACGGCCCGGCCGAGCGTCCGGCGCGAGCGACGGGGGCTTCTCAGAGCGCCCGACCGCGACCCGCGCCGTCTCGCACCGGCGTTCGTCAGGACTCGCTCGCGGGGTCGTCCCCGGAGGAGTCCTGGTCGCGACGGGGCTCGCCTGCGAGTCGCTCCGCGAGCCGTCGGCGGAGTCGCTCGAAGGGCGACGAACACGCGCCGCACTCGGCGCAGGAGACGCCCGAACATGACGCGGGCGCACCGCAGCGCGGACACGAGAGCCCGTTCGCCGGATCGAACTCGTACTCGCAGCGGGGACAGATCACGCGATCACCTCCAAGGCGGCCGCGACGCCGCCGCCGACGGCGAACGCCGTGACCCAAGAGCCGACCCACACGAGGAGCGCGCTCCGCGCGTCGCGCTCCCTGAGGATCATCGCCATCGTGAGGATACACGGGACGAACAGGGTGACGACGACCAGTCCGACGAAGGTCTGTGACGCCGACAGCGTCAGGCCCGTCATCCCTGCGGCGGCGAAGTCGCGGCGGATCAGTCCCAACACGAGCACCTCGCCGAACGACGCGGGTAAGCCCAGCGCCGCGGTCAGCGGCCGGAGCGCGCCGACTATCGCGTCGAGCGCGCCGAGGTACTCGAGCGTCGACACCGCCGCCGCGGTGACCCCGAACAGCGGGGCCGCCTCCCCGAGGAACGCGGCAGCCCGGTTCGCCGTCTTCCGGGCGACGTTCGTCGGGCGGGGGAGGCGTAGCCGCGGGAGCTGCTCGATCAGCGCGTCCTGTCGGCCGGGGAGCGTCCGGTCGAGAACGACGCCGGCGGCCCCGAGGACCCCGAGTAGCACCGCCACGTAGCCGCCCCACCAGACCACCCCGAGTTCCGCGAGCAACCCCGCGACGACGCCGATCTGCGCCGAGCAGGGGATCGCGAGGCCCAGCAGCGCCGTCGTGATGAGCCGCTCCCGGCGCGACCCGACCATTCGGGTGGAGACGACCGCCATCGTCACGCATCCCACGCCGACGATCAGCGGGACGACCGCGCGGCCGTTGAGCCCGATCCTGTCGAGCCCTCTGTCCGTCACCACGGCGAGTCGCGGCAGGACGCCGGCGTCTTCGAGCGTCCCGATCACGAGGTAGAACGCGACCACGAGCGGGAGCAGGACCCCGAGGGTGTACCGAACGGTGACCGTCAGCAGCCCTAGGTTATCGTTGACGAGCAGGAACTCGACGGGCGCGGCCCACCCACGCGCCGGGAGCAGATCCGCGACGGCCGCCTCGACCGCCGGCGTGTAGTATCGCCCGAAGACCACGGTCTCCGCGTAGCCGACGACGCGCTGCGCGACGAGCACCCCCATGACGTAGAACACCGCGAGGAGGAGCGCGAGCGCGATCGGGATCCCCGTCACCGGCCGCAGCAACAGGTCTCCGAGCCGTCCCCCGCGACTCCGTCCGGGAGCGGGACCCCGTTCGACCGCCTCGACGACCGACCGGACGCGCGTCCGGCGCTCGCGATACACCGCCTCCCGCTCTCCGAGGCCGGCGAGCGGCGCGTCGCCCCCGTCGGCCGCGAGGCCGCCGGCACCGACGCGGCGAGCCGTCGGTTCGTCGCCCTCGACGAGGAGTGTCTTCTCCGCCCGCCCGGCCTCGATCCCGTCGGGGAGCGCGTCGTAGTACGCGTCGACGGGCGTCGACTCGGGGGCGGTCGCTTCCGGGAGCCGATCGCGCAACTCGTCGACGCCGGCGCCGGTGACGGCGACGGTCGGGACGACGGGGACGCCGAGGGTCGCCTCCAGCGCGCCGACGTCGATCTCGACGCCGTCGGCCTCGACCTCGTCCATCATGTTCAGCGCGACGACGGTCGGCACGCCCATGTCCAACAGCTGTAGCGTCACGAACAGGTCACGGTCGAGCCGCGTGGCGTCGACAACGTTCACGACCGCGTCCGCCTCCAAGACGACCGCCCTCGTGGCCCGCTCCTCCTCAGAGAACGACGATATCCCGTGGACCCCGGGCGTATCGATCAGGCGGGTCGACCCGAGGGTCGCCGCGGTCGTTTCGACCGTGGTGCCGGGGTAGTTCGAGACGTCGGCGTACTCGGCCGTGAGCCGTCCGAACAGCACGCTCTTGCCCGCGTTGGGCGCGCCGACCAGCGCCGCGGACGCCTCGGCGTCGCCGGATGTGGGCCCGCGGTCCGCGTCCCCGCTCGCGGTCATCGCGGTGCGTCGTCGGGGGCCGCTCGCTCGACGGTTATCTCCCGGGCCAGCGACCGGCCGAGCGCCACCTCCGTCCCGCGACGCCTGACGACGATCGGACCGTTGCGGATCCGGCGGCGACACTCGACGCGGCCGTCCAGCAGGCCGAGTCGCAGTAACCGAGCGCGGCGCTCGCCGTCCGGCACGTCGACCAGTTCCACCCACTCGCCCGACGGGATGTCGGCCAGCGCGACCACCATTTAGGCCTACCTAAAACGACGGGCGTGTTGTGCGGCACGGCACATTATGGAGTCTTATATAAACCGCTCTGGACCCGCGAGCCCGGACCCGCGCGCCGCCTTCGCGCTTCGCGCGCGTCAGCGGTCGGACCGGTCAGGCCGGCTGCGAGTCCAGCTTCTTGTAATCGATGTAGTCCGCCCCGCGGAGCTCCTCGAGCAGATTGATGGCCGCTCGGGCTCCCTCTCCGACGGAGGTCGCGATCTGTTGGTGGCCGCCGGTAACGTCGCCCGCGGCGTACACCCGGTCCACCGGCGTCGACTGCGCCTCGTCGGTGACGATGTCGTCTCCCTCGACGGGGACGCCGAGCATCTCCGCGAGGTCGGTGCCGCCGGCGGTGCCCAGCGCGACGAACAGCCCGTCGACCGGGATCTCGTCGCCCTCTCGGGTGACGACGGCTTCGAGGACCTCCTCGCCGGCGAGCCGATCGAGGTCGTCGGTGACCACCGGGATCCCCGCGTCGGCGACCCGGTCCCGCAAGCCGTCGTCCGCCTCGAACGCCGACCCGTTGGTGAGGATCCGGACGTCGTCGGTGTAGTCGAGCAGCATCAACGCCTCGGTCGCGGCGTAGTTGTCGTCGCCGACGACAGCGATGGGGCTGTCGCGGTAAAAGTACGCGTCGCATTCGACGCAGTAGGAGACGCCGTGGCCCTCGTACGCCTCGACGCCCGCGATGGCCGGCCGTTCGTAGTCCGCGCCCGTCGCGATGATAACCCCGTCGACGACGTACTCGTCGACGGTCGTCTCGACTCGGTAGCGGTCGCCGTCCGGCTCGATCCGGACGACCTCCTCCTCGACAATCTCGGCGCCGTACTTCCGCGCGTGCTCTCGCCCCAGATCGACGAGCTCCGGGCCCGTGACCCCGTCCGGGAACCCGTAGACGTTCTCCATCGTGTCCACGTCACGGGTGGTCCCGCCCCCGTCGTCGAACACGAGCGTTCGCCTGTCCGCCCGAGCGGTGTAGATGGCGGCGTTCAGTCCGGTCGGTCCCCCGCCGACGATCGCGATCCCTGACATCTGTATTGCGTAGTATGTACTATACTAACTTATTAATTCCGCCCGCTGACTCACTCGGAGTGGTCGGCGTCCCCTCCGAGATATCGACTGAAACGCGCTCCTGTGGCTATAGCCGGGTTGAAATCGTATCGATCGCCGCGAAATACGTCTTGTCCCCGTCGGTGAGTCGTTTGTTTGGCGCATCAGTATTGTGTATATTCTACAAAATACTGGCGGCGGAGACAACCTCGCTCGATAAGCAACCGAGACCGGACTCGGCGGGCGGCACTCGAACCGCGGGCGAAGACCGCGGTGCGGCGGCTCGCCGGAACGAAAGCGAGGACAGAAGAAATCGGACCGCGAGGCGTGGAGCCGCCTACTGCGGGCTCGGGTTGGACGGGCCGGAGACGTTGCCGTCCTTCAGCGCGGATCCCGTGATCGACTTCAGCCGGGAGACGAGCGAATCCTTCTCGGCCTCGCCTTCGAGGGCGATGTCGAGGACCTCGCTGATGTGCGAGACCGGGATGACCTCGATCATCTCCTCGTACTCGTCTTCGATCATCACGTCCTGCTCGTTGGCTGCGGGGATGATCACTCGGTCGCAGCCGGCTTTCGCGGCCGCCTCGATCTTGTGGGTGACCCCGCCGACGGGGAGCACGTCGCCGCGGACCGACAGCGAGCCGGTCATCGCGAGGCTCTGGTCCACGCCGACGTTCTCCAGCGCGGAGATGACGGCGGTCGCGACCGTGATGGACGCGGAGTCGCCGTCGACCCCCTGCTGGCCCGTCTGGATGAACTGGATGTGGATGTCCTTCTCCGAGATGTTCTCGTCGGAGAACTTCTTGATGATCGCCGAGACGTTCTGGACCGACTCCTCGGCCATCTCCTTGAGCTGGCCGGTGGCGATCACCTGCCCGCCGCCCTGGGTCGGCGTCACCTCGGCCATCACCGGGAGCATGATCCCGGAGTCTTCGCCCATCACCGCGAGGCCGTTGACGCGGCCGGCGACGTAGCCGTCGGAGACCTGGAGCTCGTAGTCCTTGCGGCGCTCGATGTAGTCGTCGGCGAGCTGCTGCTCGATGGAGCGCGAGCGCCCCTTCGCCTGAAGGACGTGTTCGCGGGTGGTCATCTCGGCGTCCTCGCCCCGGGCGATGTCGCCCGCGACGCGGACCATCCCGCCGAGGTTCCGCATCTTCAGCGTGAGGTGGCCCTTGCGGCCGGAACGGCGCTTGGCCTCGAGGATGATCTCCTCGACGGCCTCCGCCGAGAACTCGGGCAGGCGGCCGTCCTTCGCGACCTCTTGGGCGATGAACCGGACGTACTTCCGGCGCATCTCCGGGGTGTCCTCGATGGTGTCCTCCATGTACACCTCGTAACCGTACCCCTTGATCCGGGAGCGCAGCGCCGGGTGCATGTTCTCCATCGCGTCGAGGTTCCCGGCCGCGATCATGACGAAGTCGGTCGGGACGGGCTCGGTCTGGACCATCGCGCCCGAGGAGCGCTCGGACTGGCCCGTGATCGAGAACTCGCCCTCCTGGATCGCCGTCATGAGGTGCTGCTGGCTGCGGATGTCGAGCGTGTTGATCTCGTCGATGAACAGCACACCCTTGTTCGCCTTGTGGATGGCGCCCGCCTCGACGCGGTCGTGGCTGGGCGTCTCCATCCCGCCGGACTGGAACGGGTCGTGTCGCACGTCGCCGAGCAGCGCGCCGGCGTGCGCGCCGGTCGCGTCGCGGAACGGCGCGGTCTTCGTGTCGCCGTTGTTCACCAGCAGGTTCGGGATCATCGCATCCGAACCGCGGTTGAGGTAGCGGAAGACGAGGTACACCACGCCGGCCGCGATGATGCCGACGAGGATCTGGCCGACGATGATGAGCGCGTAGCCCAGCACGACGGCGATGATGATCCACATCAGGAGCGACCGCATCTGGTTGCGCTTGCGCGCCTCCTCGCGGTGCGCCTCGACGATCTGGTCGCCCTTACCGGCCGGCACCGTCCGGACCTTCGGCTTGTTGCCGTCCTCGGGGTTGTGGTACACCAGCACGTCCTGAAGCTCCTCTTTGGGGAGGAGCTCGGACATCGCCTTCGCGAGCATCGACTTCCCCGTCCCGGGGGAGCCGATCATCATCACGTGGCGCCGCTGCTTCGCCGCCTTGATGATCACGTCGCGGGCGTGTTCCTGCCCGATGACCTGGTCGACGAGCCGGTCCGGGATCTCCAGTTCGGCCGTCGTGTCTATCTTGAGCCCGCCGAGGAGGTCGTCCTCGTCGGGGTCCTCTTCGATCTCGGCGCCCTCGACCTCGACGGTGCTGCCGAGCTCGTCGATCCCGCCGTCGTCGGCCGGATCGGCGGCGTCGCCGTTCCGACCCTCGTCGAACCCGTCGTCGTCCACGATGACCCCGTCGTCCCAGGGGTCGTCGTCGGAGTCCGCGGCCGGGTCCTCGTCGACGCCGGACTCGTTCGCCGGGCCGTCGTCGGGCTCGGGGTCGCCGGGCGTGGCGTCCTCGCCGTTCCCCGCCGGACTCGAGTCGTCGACGCCGCCGTGGGGCGGTTCGTCGGGGTCGTCGGCCGTCGGGTCGTTCGTGTCCTTCTCGTTGCTCATAGAATCGGGTGTCGCTATCGAAAAAGACGGGTCGGTTACTGATATACTTTCTCCCCCCGGAGGGGTAGCCCCGGGGGCAGTAAACACCGCTTTCAAGCCGTATATCGACCGATCACGCCCCGCGAGCGTTCCCACGGGGTTTATAAATGACGCCGACGGTACGTAGACTCATGCGGGGGTTCTACATCGGCCGGTATCAGCCGTTCCACCACGGCCACCGGCACATGGTGGAAGAGATCGCGGCGGAGGTCGACGAGCTCGTCTTGGGGATCGGCTCCGCCGGCGACTCTCACACCACGCGGAACCCATTCACCGCCGGCGAGCGCGTGATGATGGTGACGAAGGCGGTTGAGGAGCTCGACGCCACCACCTACGTCGTCCCGATCGAGGACCTCGACCGGAACTCCGTGTGGGTGAGCCACGTCCAGAGCATGACCCCGCGCTTCGACGTGGCTTACTCGAACAACCCGCTCGTGGTCCGCCTGTTCGAGGAGGCGGGCGTCGAGGTGCGCCAGTCGCCGATGTTCCGCCGCGACGTGCTGGAGGGGACCGAACTCCGCGAGCGCATGATCCGCGGCCGGGAGTGGGCCGACCTCGTCCCCGACCCCGTCGTCGACGTGATCCGCGAAGTCGACGGCGTCGAGCGCATCCGCCGGATCGCGGAGACGGACTCGAACGGCGGCGAGCCGTCCGACCTGTAGCGCGGCGATCCGTGTAAAGAGGGCTGATCGCCTCGGACCGCCGATCGCGGACCGACCGCCGATCGCTTCGAAGCCTCGGCGCCGACTCCGACGCTCCGGCCGCCTGCTCGTGGACAGATACGGAGACCGGCGACGACGACGCCCGTTCCATTTAACCCCGCGCCGCACGCGGGTTCCGGTATGATCACGCTCACCTCGGACTTTGGGTCGCCGTACCCCGCCGCGATGAAGGGAGTGATTCGCCGGCACACTGACGCCGAGCTGATCGATGTTGCGCACGATCTGCCGCGCGGGGACCCCCGGGCCGCCGCGTTCTGGCTCCGGTTCGTCCTCCCGGAGTTCCCGCCGGCGGTCCACTGCGCCGTCGTCGATCCCGGCGTCGGCACCGACCGGGACGCCCTCGTCGTCCGGGCCGGCGCGCACGTCATCGTCGCGCCCGACAACGGGCTCGCGATGCCGCCGGCCCGCGCGCTGGCGGCCGACGAGTCGGATGTCGAGGTCTGGTCCATCGCGGTCGACGACCCCGCGAGCGAGACGTTCCACGGCCGCGACGTGTTCGCGCCGACCGCGGCCCGCGTCCGGACGGCGCTCGACGACGAACTGACGGCGTCGGACGGGGAGCCCGCGGTCGACGCGGTCGCCGAAGCGCTCGCGGGGATCGACGACCTCGCGCCCGCGAACGACCCCGTGGACGTCCACTTTCCCGAGCCGTCGGTCGAACGCGACGCGGGCGAGGCCGAGAAGGACACCGACGCCGAGGACGGCACCGACAGCGAGGACGGTACCGACGACGAGGCCGACACCGGCGACGTGGTCGCCGTTGACGGCGAAGTGCTCGCGATCGACCGGTTCGGCAACGTGATCACCAACGTCCCCGGCGAGCTTGTCCGCGGCCGGGACTGGGTCCGCGTGAACGGCGACCTCACGCCGGTCGCGGAGACGTTCGGCGCCGTCGACCCCGGCGAGCGTCTCGTCACGGTCGGGAGCCACGGCTACGCGGAGTGTGACGTGAACGACGGCCGGGGCGACGGCGCGTTCGACCTCCGACCGGGCGACGCGGTCCGGTTCGTTCCCGACAGCGTCAGCCTCTGAGTCCAAAAAACCGGTCTACAGCTCGACGCCGGAGGGAATCAGGCTCTCGCTGCGGAGCAGGTTCCCCTCCTGGTCGTACACGAGGAAGGTGTCCTTGTCGTAGGCGACGAGGCGCTCGCCGTCGACATCGATCTCGACGCGGTACCGCGCGTCGCCGTCGTCGGTCGCGTCGCGCGCGGCGTGGATGAACGGGAGTACGTCCGTCGCCGTCTCGTTGAGTTCGAGGATGAAGTCGCCCGTGTATCGGTTGGTGACGCCGACGACGCCCTCCGGCTCGTCCGCCTCGTCCAGCGGCTCGCGGAGCCGGAAGGCGACGTCGATCTGGTCGGCCGCGAGCAGGTCGTCGTCCGTCTCGACGATGATGTCCTCGCTTTCGCCCCCCGAGAGTCGCTCGCGGAGGAGATCCTCCGGACCGTGGAAGTCGATCCGCACCAGCGGGGGCGACTGGGAGCCGGCGTCGTTTCCGACGCCCTCGACGGTCAACTCGAAGTAGTCACGCCGCATTTCCTATCAGATGCTTTGCGGTCCGGCCGTATCAACGTAACGGGCGGAGCGGCGGCGCGGAACCGACGATACTCGGGCGTCCGCGCCGCGCCGGGACCGGATCGGCACTCGGTCGGGACCGCGGCGGCGGACCTCGATGTCGGTCCTGATAATCGTCGGGGGTAGTTTAACTTCCCCCCGCCTCTAGGGCACCGTATCCATGGCGAGCGAGGCCGGCGAGAGCGACCTCGGCGACCGGATCGAGGCCCTCCAGCGGCGGCTCTCCCGGACGTGGGAGCTGCTTCAGGGGTCGACGCTCGACGTCCGGCCGTTTCGCCCGGGCGAGGACGGCCCGCTCGCGTCGTTCGTCGTTCCGGAAGACGAGACCGAAGTCGACCGGTACTGGGTGAACGCGCCGTACGCGTACGTCGTGATCACCTACGACGACGCCGAGAGCGAACACCGCTACTACGCGGTCGAGCCCGAGCTCGACGCGTTCGAGCGCGAGCTCCTCGACCGCGTCGTCGACGACATCCGCGATCCGCTCCTCTACCGCGAGGGGAGCGGCAAGACCGACGAGGAGACGCTCAGGACCGAACTCGAGACGCTGCTGGAGGGGTACGGCGTCGAGGCCGAGATGGACACGTTCCACGCGCTGGTGTACTACCTCTACCGCGACTTCCGCGGCTTCGGGAAGGTCGACCCCCTGCTGAACGACCGCCACATCGAGGACGTCTCCTGTGACGGCTACGACCTCCCGATCTTCGTCTACCACGACGAGTACACCGACATCGAGACGAACGTCTCCTTCGGACAGGAGGCGCTCGACAGCTACGTGATCCGGCTCGCGCAGCAGTCCGGCCGCCACGTCTCGGTCGGCGACCCCATCGTCGAGACGACGCTCCCCGACGGCTCACGCGCGGAGCTGGCGCTCGGCGAGGAGGTGACCCCGCGCGGCTCGGCGTTCACGATCCGCCAGTACGCCGAGGACCCGTTCACCCCCGTCGACCTCGTGGAGTACGGCACGTTCTCCGTCGAGCAGATGGCGTACTTCTGGCTCTGTATCGAGCACAACAAGAGCCTCATCTTCGCGGGCGGCACCGCCTCCGGGAAGACCACCTCGATGAACGCGGTGTCGATGTTCGTCCCGCCGCGGGCGAAGGTGCTCACCATCGAGGACACCCGCGAGCTCTCGCTGTACCACGACAACTGGCTCTCGGCGGTCACCCGCGAGCGCCGGTACGAGGGGACCGACATCGACATGTACGACCTTCTGCGGTCGGCGCTGCGCCACCGCCCCGAGTACATCGTCGTCGGCGAGGTGCGCGGCGAGGAGGCGATCACGCTCTTCCAGGCGATGAACACCGGTCACACCACGTTCTCGACGATGCACGCCGACTCGATCGAGACCGTGATCAACCGGCTGGAGAACGAGCCGATCAACGTGCCGCGCGCGATGGTTCAGTCGCTCGACATGCTGTCGGTCCAGACGCTCACCCGCGCCGACGACGAGCGCGTCCGCCGCGCGAAGACGATCGGCGAGATCGGCGGTATCGACCAGCGCACCGGGGAGCTCGACTACTCCTCGGCGTTCGAGTGGCGGCCGGACTCCGACACGTTCCGGCGCAACGACTCGTCGCTGCTGGAGGAGATCGCCGACGAGCGCGGCTGGTCCCGGTCGGAGCTGCTCCGCGAGGTCCGGCGCCGCGAGCGATTCCTCGAACTCCTCTCCGCGCTCGGCATCGACGACTACCGCACGTTCACCGCCCTCGTCAACGAGTACTACGCCGACGCCGACCGCGTGATGGAGAAGCTCGACGAGCGCGCCGCCGCGGCCGACGGCGTCGACCCCGACGAGTTCGCGGCCGAAGACGCCTCGCCGGGCGGCGGCACCGACCGCGGCCCCGACGCCTCCGACGGCGACGGCGCGCGCGCCGGAGACGCGGGATCCGACGCCACGGACCGATGATCGAGTACCTCCCCCTCGTCGCCGCGGTCGCGGTCTGTCTCGCGCTCGCGCTGCCGCTCGTCGACGACCGGGCCGACCTGTTCGTCACCCGCGTCGCCCTGTCGGCGTTCGGCGACTACGTCGGCGAGAACGAGGCGCGGCGGCAGGCTCAGCGCGACCGAATGCGCGCGGCCCACGTCGCCGGCACGACGCACCGCGTGTACGCCTCGCGGACCCTGTTGTACGCCGCGGTCCTCGGGGTCGCCGGCAGCGTCATCGGCGTGTACGCGGCCGGCGCGCTGCTCGCCGCGCTTGACGTCGGCGAGGCCGCGATCCGCGCGGCGCTCCCGGGGTCGGTCGAGTTCGTCGCGGTCGTCGCGCGGCTCGCCGACCTCGGGCTCGGTCGGCTGTTCGTCCTGCTCGCGGTCGTCTCCGCGACGGTCGGCTCCGGCCTCGCGCTCGGCGCCTACCTCGCTCGGTGGCAGTTGCTCGACCAGCGCGCCGCCGCGCGGGCGGCGGAGATCGACGCCACGCTGCCGCGGACGGTCGCGTTCATGTACGCGCTCTCGCGCTCCGGGATGGCGTTTCCCCGGGTGATGGACACGCTCGCGGAGAACGAGGAGGTGTACGGCGAGGCCGCCGCCGAGCTGTCGGTCGCGGTCCGCGACATGAACGCCTTCGGAACCGACGCGCTCACCGCGCTCCAGCGCATCTCCCGGCGGACGCCGAGCGACGACCTGGCCGACTTCTCGGAGAACCTCGCGTCCGTCCTCGGCACCGGGCAGTCGGTGTCGGAGTTCCTCAACGACCAGTACGAGCGCTATCAGGCGGAGGCGGAGGCGAAACAGGAGCAGTACCTCGAACTGCTCTCGACGTTCGCCGAGGCGTACGTGACGGCGCTGGTCGCGGGCCCGCTGTTTTTCATTACCATCCTCGTCGTCATCGGGCTCGTCTTACAGGACACCCTCCCGCTCCTCCGCGTCGTCGTCTACCTCGGCGTGCCGCTCGCCACCTTCGGCTTCGTCGTCTACGTCGACAGCGTGACGCAGGGCGTCGGCGGCACCGAGACCGTCGCGGAGTCGTCGCTCGCGGACCCGGACACCCCCTCGGTCACGGGCGTGCGCCACGCCACGGACGAGCCCGGCGACCGGGGCGACTCGCCGCGGTTCGACGGGGGAGCGGCCGCCGAGAGCGGCGCGGGCGGTTCCGGGGCGGACGGCGCCGGCGCGGGCGGTACCGGAGCGGACCGCTGGGCGGCGAGCCGGGAGCGGCTCCGCGTGTACGACCGCCTCCGGAGCGTGCGGCGGCTGGTCGCGTCGCCGGTCGAGACGGTGCTCGCCTCGCCGCGAACGGTGCTCCTCGCCGTCGTCCCGGCCGCGGTCGTCGGGCTGCTCGTCTTCGCGTTCCCGGTCACGCTCGGGACGCCCATGGAGATGATCGACCAGGTCGACGGCCCGCTCGTCGTCGCGACCGCCCTCGTCCTCGCGGCGTACGCGGTCGCCTACGAGTTCGGCAAGCGCCGCGTCCGCCGCGTCGAGTCCGCGGTGCCGGACTTCCTCGACCGGCTCGCCAGCGTCAACGAGGCGGGCACCGACGTGGTCGGCAGCGTCCGCCGCGTCGCCGACTCGAACCTGGAAGCCCTGACGGAGGACCTCCGCCGGACGCGCCGAGACATCGACTGGGGGGCGGACGTCTCCACGGCGCTGCGCCGGCTGGAGCGACGGGTCCGGTCGCCGATGACCTCCCGGGCGGTCGCGCTCGTCACCAACGCGATTCAGGCGAGCGGGGACGTGGGTCCCGTCCTCCGGATCGCGGCCGACGAATCGCGCGCGACGTGGGCGCTCCGGCGCGAACGCCGACAAGTGATGTTAACGTATCTCATCGTCATCTACATCTCCTTCCTCGTCTTCCTCGGGATCATCGCGGCGCTGTCGGTGTCGTTCATCCCGGCCATCGAGGCGGCGGGCGTCCCGGGGACGGGCGGCGGACTCCCCGACACCGGGAGCGGGGTCTCCGGCGGACCCGGCGGGATCACGGACGGGATCGGCGACATCGACGTGGCGGTCTACGAGCAGCTGTTCTTCCACGCCGCGTCGATCCAGGCGGTCTGCTCCGGGTTCGTCGCCGGACAGCTCGGAGAGGGGTCGGTCCGCGACGGCGTGAAACACGTCGTGGTGTTGCTTGCGCTCACGCTCGTCGCGTTCGCCGCGATCGGGGCGGTGTGAGGCGTCCGGTCGACATATCCCCGTCGCGGCCGAGAAGCCGGTATGGACCCGCAGCCGACCGGCGATCCGCAGTCGACGTACGACCGCATCGCGACCCACTTCTCGAAGACGCGGCAGTACGCGTGGCCCGAGGTGGAGTCGTTCTTAGAGGGTCGGTCGGGGGGGCTCGCGCTCGACGTCGGCTGCGGCAACGGCCGCCACACGGAGGCGCTCGCGGCGCGCACCGAGACCGCGGTCGGCCTCGACCTCAGCCGCGGGCTGCTCGCCGAGGCGACGGCCCGCGCCCGCGACCGGGGGTTCGCCGACGCGACCGCGTTCGTCCACGGCGACGCGACGGCGCTCCCGGTCCGCGACGGCGCGGTCGACCTCGCCGTCTACGTCGCCACGCTCCACCACCTCTCGCCGCGGAGCGCCCGCGTCGAGAGCCTGAACGAGCTGGCGCGCGTCCTCGCGCCCGGCGGCGTCGCGCTCGTCAGCGCGTGGAGCACGGCCCACGACCGGTTCGACCGCGACGAGGGGTTCGACACGACCGTCGACTGGACGCTGCCGGGCGGCGAGACGGTGCCTCGGTACTATCACATCTACTCGCCCGCGGAGTTCGAGACGGATCTCGGCGAGAGCGCTCTCGAAACGCGTCGAACGGAGCTATCCAGCGGGAACTGTTACGCGGAAGTCGAGCCGGAACGCCCCTGATTATCACAGACAATATCGACGGGGGTGGATTAAAGGGTCCCTGCCGACCGCCTGCTGGTAATGGCCGACACCTTCCTCGAACGGGTCCTGCGTCGGGTCGCGCCCGACGCGGTGGCTCGGAGTTACCTCGCGAAGTTCCTCGTCGCCCTCGTCGTCGTTGTCCTCGCGATCGGCGCCGTCGGGGCCGTCACGTACGCGGAGACGACCGAGCAGCTCGAGTCGAGCGCCCAGAGCGACTACACGGCCGTCGCGGAGCTGAGCGCCACCGAAGCCGGCGGCTGGACCGCCGACCGGCGCGGGACCGTCGCGGAGGCCGCTGACAACGACATCTACAGCGAGGACTCGGCCGCCGTCGCGGCGTATCTCTCCTCGCATCTGTCTCGGGCGAGCGACGGCGTGCTTGCGTTCCACTACATCGACCCCGAGGACGGCGCGGTACTCGCGTCGACCGACGAGGCGGGCGGGAACGGTGACCGAGCGGAGACGCTCACGAGCCAGCAGTGGTTCGACGACGGGCTCCTGCTCGGCGACACCGTCACCACGACGGCGACGTACGAGGTCGACGGCGAGCGCCGGGTCGCCTACGTGGCCGGGACGCCGAAACGAAAATACGTGGTCATGGAGGTCTCGCTCGGCTCGCTCGTCGGCGACTTCCGGCAACCGACGGACGGCACGTTCACGTCGATCGTCGAGACCGACGGCGAGATCGGCGCGAGCGATCGCGACGGCGTCGCGGGCGAGCGGTACGACGAACCGGTCCGGTCGCAGCTCTTCGACCGACAGAACCCGATCGGGTCCGTCCCGTCGGCGACGCTCGAACTCGCCGACGGCGAGCGGTACTTCGTCGCCTACGCCCCGGTTCCAACCGAGGCCTGGTACGTCGCGGTCCACGTCCCCCTCTCAGAGGCGTACGCGCTCTCGGGGATGATCGGGCGGAACCTGCTCCTCATCGTCGGCGTCGCGGTCGTCGGGCTCGGGCTCATCGGCGTGACGCTCGGCCGGGGGACCGTCGTCGAGCTGAACCAGCTCCGGGCCCGGGCGTCGGCGCTGGCCGACGGCGACCTCGACGTCGACTTCGACACGGCGCGGCGCGACGAGTTCGGCGACCTCGCCGGGGCGTTCGCGACCATGCGGGACTCCCTGCGCGAGCAGATCGAGTCGGCGGAGACGCAGCGCGAGCGCGCCGAGGCGGCGAAGGCGGAGAGCGAGGCGTTCGCCGACCGCCTGGAGTCGCGGGCGGGCGACTTCGGCGAGACATTGGCCTCCTGCGCCGACGGCGACCTCACGGCTCGGCTCGACGCAGAGCCGGACGACCCCGAGGCGCTCCGCGCGATCGCCGCGGAGTTCAACGACGCGATGGACGAGCTGGAGGCCACGATCGCGGAGGTCGACGCGTTCGCGGTCGAAGTGGCCGACCGGAGCGACGCGGTCACCGACGGCACCGACGAGGCCGCCGCCGCCGGCCGGGAGACGAGCGACGCGGTCGACGAGATATCGGCCGGGGCGGAGCGGCAGAGCCGTCAGCTGGCCGAGGTCGCCGGCGAGATGGAGGACATGTCGGCGACCGTCGAGGAGGTCGCCGCCTCCGCGGACGAGGTCGCGAGCACCTCCCGGCAGGCCGATGCGCTCACCGAGGAGGGGCGCGAGGCGGCCGCCGACGCCGTCGACGAGCTCCACGCGATCGAGTCCCGCTCGGAGTCCGCCGCGGAGACGGTCGAGCGGCTCGAGGCCGAGATGGCGGAGGTCGACGCGATCGTCGAGACGATTTCGGAGATCGCCGACCAGACGAACCTGCTCGCGCTCAACGCCTCGATCGAGGCCGCCCGCGCGGGCGAGGCCGGCTCCGGCTTCGCGGTCGTGGCCGAGGAGGTCAAGTCGCTCGCCGAGGAGACCCAGGCGTCCGCCGCGGAGGTGGAGTCGCTGATCGAGAGCCTCCGCGAGCGTACCGACGAGAGCGTCGACGAGATGGCCGCGATCCGCGAGGGCGTCGACGACGGGGTCGACGTCGTGGAGGACGCGGAGGACGCGCTCGCCGAGGTCGCCGACCGCGTGAGCGAGGCCGACGACGGCGTTCAGGAGATCTCCGGCGCGATGGACGCGCAGGCGCAGTCGGTCAACGAGGTGACCGGCGCGGTCGACGACCTCGCGGGCGTGAGCGAACAGACCACCGCCGAGGCGACCACCGTCGCCTCCGCCGCCGAGGAGCAGGCCGCCACGCTCGGCGAGGTGTCCGAACAGGCGCACGACCTCCACGAGCGCGCCAGCGACCTGCGGGAGATGACAGAGGGCTTCGAGGTCGACGCCGAGGCCGGGGACGACGTTGTCGGGGGCGCGGACGGCGATTCGGTCGGCGAACCCGCCGCCGGCAGATCGGGCGAGACGGGCGAGACGGCGTTCACGTTCGGCGCGGACGAGGAGCCGTCCGACGCCGCCCCCGCCAGCACCGACGGCGGCACCGCTCACGGAACTGGAGAGCTAGGCGAGCCGCACGCCGACGACTCGGCGTAGCCGGAGACGGCTCTCAGCGAACGTTAGAACGAAGGAAAGTGGTCGTCGTCGCCCGCGGCGACGAGCACTACCGGTGACGTCGCGGCCGGGTGCCTCGCTTCTCAGTCAGCCATCGTCTCGTGGCTGACGCCCCGGTCCTCGGGGAGCGGCGCCACGAACCGGTAGGCCGCGTACAGCCCGAGCACCACGAGGCCGGCCAGCACGAAGCCGGTCCGGATCTCCGGGCTGATCAGCGGCATCGCGGTCACCTCGCCCGCCTCGTTCGTTATCGGGGCCGGTGCGAACGGTTTGCCGGTGAACGTCTCGACTAGTCCGAGGACCACGATGCCGAACAGCATCAGTCCCGCGCTCAACGCCCGTGCCGTCTTGTCAATGGTGTCTGTCATAGTGAATCACCTCTTAACCGAGCAGGTACCGCAGCTTGGGGTTCTGCTTGACGAGCGCCGTCTGTTCGAGGAGCGCGTCGAGCCCGTAGTACCGACCGGCCGCGAGCACGATCACGGTCATGAACAGGAACAGGCCCATCAGGTCGCTGTTGACGACGCCGTGACCGAAGCCGGCGTTCCCGACCCAGAACAGGACCATGAAGATGACCCCGCCGAACGCGGCCAACCGGGTGAACGCCCCCGCGATCAGCGCGAGGCCGATGAGCGTCTCGAACAGCGGCACGCCGGGCTCGATGAGCCACGCGAGGTTGTTCCCCATCCAGACGGGGATGCCGCCCAGCGCGGTGCCGGTCATGCCCTTCATGTACGACGGCCCGTAGGTGAACGCGAACCCGTTCTCGATGATCTTGGTGACCCCGGCGTGGAAGAACCACCACCCGGTCACGACGCGCAGGAACGCGATCCAGTAGGTCGCCCACGGTCCCTCTAGGGCGAACTCGACCTCGCCGACCAGCGGATTGCTCGATTGGTATGACATCGGTGTCACCTCACGGATGTACGTTGGGTTGGTACACACATATGTACCGTACAGGGTTCTAAGCGGCTGAAAAGCGTTCTAGAGCGCTGGGACACGTCCGCAGTATCGTGGCTCTTTAACTATACATACCCGGATCGGCGCCGGGAATCGTGTTCGAGCCCCGTCAGAACACGGAACGCTTATGAAAGTCGTTCCGCCTACGTGTAGATGCGTCATCGACCGACGCGAGCGCCGGTGGTCTAGTGGTAGGACCTGAGCCTTCCAAGCTCATGGCCCGGGTTCAAATCCCGGCCGGCGCATTTCTCGAACGAACTCAGCTTTGAACGTTAGCGTCGGCTGTTGAGTGAACGAAGAGGTGATCAATCTCTTCCATCAGGTCGTCGACGCTACGATCATCGTTGTCTCGAACCCACGAGAGAAGGTTGTAAACGGCTTCTTTCAGCGAGTGTTCGAGGTTCGCTCGAAGCGATGACGCTTTCGAGCGAACCGTCCCCAAGGCGCTCGATTCGGGATCAA
>NZ_NEWI01000400.1:0-1047 GCF_002135005.1 Halorubrum sp. SD612
CCCTCGTTCTCCTCGTGGGTCGGGAAACAGAAGACGTCGCCCGCGGCGTACGCGCCGCGAATGTCGTCGACGAACCCCGTGAACGTGCAGTTCGACGGCGCCTCGTCGATGAGCCGCTTCGTCTCGCGGCCCTTCAGCGACCGGTCGACGTGGCCGAACCACGCGAAGTCGACGTCCGGCATCCGGTGAGCCGTCTCGACGAACGTCTCCAGCCCCTTCCGCTTGATCACGTGGCCGACCATGAACACCGTCGGCGGGTCAAGGTCGTAGCGCTCGCGGTACTCGTCCTCCAGCGATTCGAACCCGTCGAGCTTCTCGCGGTCGACGCCGTTGGATATCACCGTGGTCGGCGCGTCGGTGTACCCCTTGATCACGTCGCGGTTGTACTCGGAGGGGCAGATCAGCCGGTCGGCGAGTCCGTACGCGCGACGGAGGTACGGCTTCAGCGGCCGTGCGAGCGCGTTCGTGAACCGGAAGCTGTCGCCGAAGTCCTCGGCGGTGACGTGGGTGTGCGCGACGACGGGAATCCCGGCCTTCCGGGCGCGGCGCGCGTACCAGACCGAGCGGGGCCCCATCAGGTTGCAGTGGAGCACGTCGGCGTCCAGCGTCGGCTCCGTGGTGTACTCGATCCCGACCCGGTCGAACATCTTCCGCTGGTGGTCGACGGAGGCCGCCATGCCGCCGGTGACGTGCTCCTCGAACTCGAAGTAGTGGCTGACCTTCATCGGTGGAGCGACGATCCCGCCGACACTACGGCGGCGGACCGAACGGCTACTCGACTTCCAGCCACGGGACCTCCATCAGCGCGGGGATGTACGTCTCGATGTGGTGCTCCCAGACGCCCTCCTCGCCGAACGCCTCGCCGTGGTCGGCGGTGACGACGACGTCGCCGTCGAGCTCCTCGACGAGTTCCGACACGCTCTCTAAGGCGATCCGGAGGTTCTCCTCGTACATGCTCAGGGCTGTGACGCGGGTGCCGTCCTTCACGAGGTCCTTCGGGTCGAGTTCGAGCCAGAGCCCCGCCTTCTGGGCGAATTCGCTGTCGTC
>NZ_NEWI01000401.1:0-1029 GCF_002135005.1 Halorubrum sp. SD612
GCCGGGAGTCGGCCTCGGGGGTCGCGCGCGAGTCGCCGCCGGCGTCGGAGGCGTCGCCGCTCATAGCTGGTCCTCCGCGGCCGCGAACTTCCCGTTCGCGCCGCCGCTCGGCACCATCGGCAGGACGTTCTCCTCGGGGTCGACGTGGAAGTCGACCACGGCCGGCCCGTCGTAGTCGAGCGCCTCCTCGACCGCGGGCGCGACCTCGTCGTAGTCGTCGACGCGGAGCCCGAGGGCGCCGAACGCCTCCGCGAGCTTGTCGAACTCCGGCATCCACGTGTAGTCGGAGGCCATGTGTCGCCCCTCGTAGAAGGCGTCCTGCCACTGGCGCACCATCCCGATGTACTCGTTGTTCAGCACCGCGATGGTGACGTCCAGCTCCTCGCGGACCGCGACCGACAGCTCCTGCATCGTCATCAAGAAGGAGCCGTCGCCGTCGAAGCACACCACGTCGCGGTCCTCCTCGCCCATCGTGTCGGCCGCGACGCGCGCGCCGACCGCGGCGGGCACGCCGTACCCCATCGTGCCGAGGCCGTGCGAGGAGACCCACGTCCGGGGCTCCGTGTACGTCCAGAACTGCGAGGCCCACATCTGGTGTTGGCCGACGCCGGTCGTGACGACCGTGTCGTCGTCGGTCGCCTCGTCGAACGCCTCGACGACGAACTGCGGCTTCAGCGGCTCGTCGTTGGGCGTCGCGTACGTGAGCGGGTACGTCTCCTTCCACTCGGCGCAGCGGTCGCGCCACGCCTCGGCGTCGGGCTCTTCGCGGACCGCCGCCGTCAGCTGGTCGAGGACGCGTCCCGCGTCGCCGACGAGCGCGTGGTCGGCGTACACGTTCTTGCTTATCTCCGCCGGGTCGATGTCGACGTGGATCACCTCGGCCTCGGGCGCGAACGTGTCGATGCCGCCCGTGAGCCGGTCGTCGAACCGCGTGCCGACCGCGATCAGGCAGTCGGTGTGGGTGATGGCGAGGTTCGCGTAGCCGGTGCCGTGCATCCCGGCCCACGAGAGCGAGAGGTCGTCGTCCTC
>NZ_NEWI01000402.1:0-1004 GCF_002135005.1 Halorubrum sp. SD612
CCCGGCGAACGTGGTCCAGGCGGGCGAGGACGCCCTCGACGCCGGCCACACCGGCTACACCGCCCCGAACGGCGTCCCCGAACTCAAGGAGGCCATCGCGGAGAAGCTCCGCGGCAACGGCGTCGACGCCGACGCCGGGGAGGTGATCGTCACCCCCGGCGGCAAGCAGGCCCTGTACGAGACGTTCCAGACGCTGATCGACGAGGGCGACGAGGTCGTCCTCCTCGACCCGGCGTGGGTCTCCTACGAGGCGATGGCGAAGCTCGCGGGCGGCGACCTCTCGCGCGTCGACCTCGCGCCGCACGGCTTCCAGCTGGAGCCCGCGCTCGACGAGCTCGCGGCGACCGTCTCCGACGACACCGAGCTGCTCGTCGTCAACTCCCCGTCGAACCCGACCGGCGCGGTGTTCTCCGAGGCCGCGCTGGAGGGCGTCCGCGACCTCGCCGTCGAGCACGACGTGGCGGTCATCTCCGACGAGATCTACGAGCGCATCACGTACGGCGTCGAGCCGACCTCGCTCGCGAGCCTCGACGGCATGGCCGACCGCACGGTGACGATCAACGGCTTCTCGAAGGCGTACTCGATGACCGGCTGGCGCCTCGGATACCTCCACGCGACCGAGGAGTTCGTCGGCGAGGCGGGGAAGCTCCACTCTCACTCCGTCTCCTGCGCGACGAACTTCGTCCAGCGCGCGGGGATCGAGGCGCTCGAAAACACCGAGGCCGCGGTCGAGGAGATGCGCGACGCCTTCGCCGACCGCCGCGACCTCCTCGTCGACCTGTTCGACGAGCACGGCGTCGACGTCGACGTCGGCGACGGCGCGTTCTACATGATGATCCCCGTGGACGAAGACGACCAGGCGTGGTGCGAGGCCGCCATCGAGGAGGCCGCGGTCGCCTGCGTCCCCGGCAGCGCGTTCAACGCCCCCGGCCACGCCCGGATCTCCTACGCCGCGAGCGAGGAGCGCCTCCGCGAGGCGGTCGACCGGCTCGTGGCGAACGACC